>JAGWGA010000200.1 GCA_028867675.1 Nitrososphaerota archaeon
CCAACATAGTCGTTAGAAAGCCTTGCAGTAGAATCCCCCACAATTATCTCATTTCTGAATTGACTGTTAAATCAAAATTAGATACAATTCTAGCCTGAAATGATTGGCACTACTGTTTTCACTGTCATTTGTGCGGCTGCAGAAAATATGTCACCAGAAAATGGAACTATTAACATCATAATGTATGCTGCAATCATGCTACATTTTCTATTCATGTGGTATGTTACGCATTTTTGCTTATAATGAATTGCGCAACCATGTTCAGTAACATGGTTAACAGTGATTTTCTAACTGTACTTTATTTTGCAAACTAGTTGATTTTACAAATACATCGATAACATCGTTCATTAACAATGTCAGTGAATAATGTGTCACAATTCTTTATAGATTCATTCAATAATTTAGGTCATGAATGTAAAAAACCTAACCGTGAACCAAAAGATGCTTGCCATCATAATTGGTGTGGCAATAATTGCCACAGCAGGAGTGTCAGCAGTATCTGCACAAGTTCCGGGAACACAGACAACTCA
>JAGWGA010000201.1 GCA_028867675.1 Nitrososphaerota archaeon
ATAGCTACCAAATTATACCTACATATTAATTACTTGTGATTCTCAAGGGCAGAGGATTTTATATCCCAGATTGGACTTTAGATCTGTGGTAAATTCCGGTAGACCTGTAAAGGATATCTCGATTAAAAAAGACGATTCTGCAGATTCTATTTTTGAGCAAATGTCAAAGTCAGGCGGTTTTGAGTCAAGAAATTTAGCAGATGGATTGGATATTCTTACTTCAATGATAGAAGACAAAGACTGCTTGAAGTTTTTGTCCTTTGTTGGTGCAGTTGTATCCACTGGTCTTAGAGGAGTAATTACTGACATGATAAAAAACAAAATGTGCGATGTCATAATAACTACTTGTGGTGCACTAGACCATGACATTGCAAGGCATTTTTCAAGTTATCTAGAGGGATCGTTTACTCTAGATGATAGCGAGTTGGCAGACAAGGAAATTCATCGACTCGGAAATGTTCTGGTACCATTGAAAAGTTATGGTCCTCTAATTGAAGAAAAAGTTCAAACATTTTTAGAAAAAGAATAT
>JAGWGA010000202.1 GCA_028867675.1 Nitrososphaerota archaeon
GTATTCTAGAGGAGTAAAAGAGTATGATTTAATCAACTCATTTGCAAATTTTTGGATAGGTTTTGAATCATTGTCCTATTGGTTAGGCAGAGGTCCTTCCTTCAAATGTCCAGAATGTGGACACCAGATCCATTCCAGTTCCATAAGAGGACGGATAAGAGAATTTCTAAAGGGTACTGGATTATCAAATGAAGAGAAAACGGCATTAAAATTGTATGAAATACGTAATGACTTGTTTCATAATGCAAAGAATTTTGATCCTCAAATGAGAATTAATCTTCGAGAATTGTTAAAAAAATGTATATTCGCCTGCCTTTCTTAGATTATTTCAAAAAACAATAATTATAGATCATCATCATGATCTAGTACAAGGTATGGATTAATCATAATGTAAGATAGTTAAAATCTCATTCTCGAAATCAAAACAATAGAGAATGTTGCAATTATCAATACAATAGCAGTAAATGGAAATTCTGGTACTACTGGAATCACTTTAGACATGTTCATTATAGTAATACTGTGAGTTGA
>JAGWGA010000203.1 GCA_028867675.1 Nitrososphaerota archaeon
CTTGGGTGGAATTAATTAGGGAATATCCGCGTGGTTGAGGAAAATCATGATAGATTGTTTCATTGGTTGGAATTTGGGTTGAAAAAACAGAATTGTTTTGTTGTAACATGCCTTCCACGCTTACCAGTAATTTCATTTTCCCATCGTAAAATGTCAAACCTGCCAGAGGATCTGTGTGAGTGCTGAAATAGGTTGGAGCTGGAAGTGTTAAACATTGTTGACTCATAGTTGTATGTGCAAAGATATTCAACAATACATGAGTGCCATCCGGAAACTTGGCATCAGTCCAAAAGTAACTACCACTGCAACCATTAGCTGCTACTCCTCCAAAATCAGTTGGCAGTCCTCCTTTGAATCCGGATGGAAACAAGGTGAAGACTACCCCGTGAAATGAAATCTGCACTGGATTGACATATGCATCCTGCGTATAGTGTGGCGTTTCAAAATAATAGGTTCTATTTCCAAAAATAACTATTCCCGTATCGTTTTCCAAACCTGCGATTCTGTTTGGAAGCAATGGTTTGAGAG
>JAGWGA010000204.1 GCA_028867675.1 Nitrososphaerota archaeon
CTTCATGGAAAGAGGCAGCCTCCCAAGATAAGGATCTTGGACGCTTGAAGAACAATTCTCGTTTCAAAGGCATTGTAAACTACGTATCAAACTAGAATTCTGTAGACAATATGTCAGACATGTAAATCATTTACAGACATTTTTTGTTATTTTTCCTCAAATCAAAAAAAAATCACGGATACGCATTTGCTTTTTTTATGGAGGAATACAAGTGTGCAATGGTTTCAGGAGATGGATGCAATATCTCAAGCATTTCACGTTTTACTCCATAGTGCTCCAAGGCTTTCAACATTTCATCTACAGGCACCTTATCTATGTTTGGCATCAATTAGAATCTCAAAGACTGATAATATGACGCAGTGTGAGGATTTTCACAGTACCTACTCAGCTTGTTTGATCAATTACCAAAAATAGATCATATCATCAGATAAGACAGACTCAGAGAGTGTCTGTTCTCTTATAGATTGATTTGAAATCTTCTGCAATTCTATAGGCAATAGTTTGTAATTTTGTAACCTCTGTCATGT
>JAGWGA010000205.1 GCA_028867675.1 Nitrososphaerota archaeon
ATCGCCTACTGAATCCTTGTCACGCGATCCAAGTTTTAGCCAACGGAAAAATATCTTTAAAACTTTCTTGTGATCTCGCGAGGTCTCGCTTTCTTGTCCTGATGCAGAACCATATTTTTTCATTATATGATACACAAGATCGTCAATGTCAGATTTTGTCAGGTCAATCCAGTCTTTGTTGTGTAATCTGGTAAGGCTGAGCAGCATCTTTAGGTGCTTTAGCCTTGTTGCCTGTGCAAGTGATTCTGTGACCATTATTCTCTCGTATCTCTGAATTACCTCGAAATTATTCTCCGAGAGTTCGTTTTTGAGCTGCTTGAAGACTCGCTCAAATAGCTTGTCATAGTTGTAAATGTCCATGTTTTTTTGCATCGAAGAGGCATGGCCGTTCACACCATAAAGACGGGGAGTAAGGGAATTAAACTAAAAGGTGAGGGCCCTTGAGGGGAATCGAACCCCTGTCCGGGGATCCACAGTCCCCTATACTCGCCACTGTACTACAAGGGCCACATAAAGAAAATCTTTT
>JAGWGA010000206.1 GCA_028867675.1 Nitrososphaerota archaeon
GAATAATTAGTGCAGATTATGCTTACACTAGAGGATTAAAATGAATAATACCGAAGATGATGAAGAAGATGTTTATAGCATTAATGAAAAAGAACTGATGGAATACTATGGTTATGGGAAAACATTTGGAAAATTACAGTTAAGATTGAAATACCTCAGGTCATGGATTTTACATTCACTTGCATATTTTTCACCACATCCAGGATTTGCAATCAAAATGCAGCGTGCAAGAGGAGTAAAAATTGGAAAAAGATGCTATATTGGACCATATGTACAAATTGATTTGATGTATCCACATTTGCTCATATTAATCCTGTTGCAAATCTATATTTGAAAAAAACTCATTATCCTAGAAAACTTGATCCAGTGGTGATTAAATCAGGAGCTTGGATAAATCCAGGTTGCATAATTACACCTGGAACAACAATAGGAAAAAACTCCATATTGTCAATTGGAAGTGTTGCAGCTAATTCAATTCCAGACTATTGTGTTGCTATAGGAAATCCTGCAAGAGTAGTAAAGAAAA
>JAGWGA010000207.1 GCA_028867675.1 Nitrososphaerota archaeon
AAGATCTATGGACAAAAAGTGCAAATTATGCCAAATTTAAAATACTTGGATGCATACCCATACATGAATATGGTGGACATTGTATCGTTATTGAGTCATGTCATAGCTCTGTGTACCGGAACATTGCATCCATAAAATCTCAATTTATGATATTCTTTTAATGCGACCGTGACTCTCTAGTTGTATTACTGTGGAGCAGTGTAATTGGCAAATGTGTTTGCCACAAATGTATTCAGTGTTTCATTTTCCATGTTGACTGCATTGATGTACACGTTTTCTGGAAATAGTCTGTATGTGTCATTATTTTGTATTACAGAAACCATCGGTATCACTGTTTGATCATCTTTGAAATCTTCTGGTGCCATATTGTACAAGTCACATGTTTTTAAAAATCTCATGTATTTGTTAGAAAAATCTACAAAACAAGTTGTCTCCAAGTTCCACTGTGCAACTTTTCCAAGAAATACGGTATAATTTCCAGCTTGGATTGGCAAGCCAGTTATTGTCTTTGTTACTATTGGTGTGG
>JAGWGA010000208.1 GCA_028867675.1 Nitrososphaerota archaeon
AAAAAGAAGCCTTCATTGAAGACCTGTATCTGAATGCACAAAAAGGATCATACTCTAACGTGTTTAGATTTGATACAAAGCACTGGAAAACTCCTGGTAGATACAAAGTTGCAGCATGGGACCAAGAAGGAACAAGAAAAGAAGTCTTTTTCCAGTTCAAGACAAAAAGCGCATAGCTATTTTCTGATTGTATTTTACATCAAGAACTATGTTCACCAATCGATAAATACATGAAAACAAGGCAATGTGTATTGAAGGCCATAACAATTCTGAGTTTTATTGCAATTGTGTTTTTGGTTTCATCATTAGTCGCAAGCCAAGCAAGTGCACAACAATATCCGTCAGGCAATAGACAATTTCAGGGTACCAGAACCCCTGTAAATGGAACATACACAAATTCTGCTTTTGGTGTGACAGTTACAATTCCTGATGGATGGAGTGGATTTGAAGTAAAGCGAACATCTGGTACGACATCTGTAATGGTTGCTCCTGGGGGTTTTCACATGCAGCAAGGAGGACCTCGCTC
>JAGWGA010000209.1 GCA_028867675.1 Nitrososphaerota archaeon
GAAGTCGAAAAGATTTCAAAATATACACAAGAAGTTCATTAGCAGTCTAAAAATAGACTTTTTCGTATGATCAAAATTTTGATCATACGAAAATTATGCATATAATTTATTTTTTCTCAATTCAAAAACAATATTGTGAACAACTTTTCCCAAGTTATCCATGGATTTGGTTCCCACACAGACCATTTTTCCTGATGCAAATAACAATACAGTCGAAGCCGGTGTTACTACTCTATGTATTATACCCGGAAATTGCTCTGGTTCATACATACTTCTTGGTAAAACTTTGGCAGTTTGTTCCAATTTGATTTTATTTCGTAGATTTACTGATGCAACTATGTTTTGTATCATTATCGGATTTTCTTTTGTCTTGAACCCCAAAGAATTTAGGAAATTATGCATATTTTTGATGGCTTTCTTTGCGAACTGTTCTTGTTTTGTACCAGTGCACACAATTTTACCTGATCTGAATATCAGTATCGATGATTTGGGATTGGTTGATTTCATTACAAGCCCTGGAAATTG
>JAGWGA010000020.1 GCA_028867675.1 Nitrososphaerota archaeon
GACAATCATGTTATCAAGAAGAGATGAATGTAAATTTTTTAGTTTCATTAGTTGCAACATTCTTTCTGGTCTAAATCCACCAGTTGTATCTTGATATAATACAATTCCATCTCGTAAAGAATTTAGAGAGATTTGTATTGTAAGCAGTGTCTTTCCACTTCCTCCAGGTCCAAAAATATCTATTATCGTACCAGATGCTATGCCACCACCAAGAAGATCATCAAGTCCTAAAAGACCAGTGGAAAGCATTTCTAATCTAGAAATTATCACAAATTAAAGAGTATAAGTGATGATCGGGAAGGCTTTTATTCCCTATTTCAAGCAGTGGTGACAAGTGATTTATGATTGTCACAAGCAGCAACTCCAAAAAGACCTTTAACTACACTTCAAAAAGGAATTAACAAAAAAGTTACCGTCCGACTAAAAAGTGAAATAGAATACAAAGGTAAAATGAATAATGTAGATTCCTACATGAATCTCATCATGACAGATGCTGAAGAAATTAGCAATGGCAAAATTATTGCAAATTATGGAAGAGTTATTGTGAGAGGAAACAACGTACTTTTCATAAAATTAGAAAATGAGTTATAGGAAAATCAGTTATGGCCTCGTCTAGAAGCTATCTTTTTACTTCAGAATCAGTTACAGAGGGTCATCCTGACAAGATTTGTGATCAAATATCAGACGCAGTTTTGGATGAATTTCTAAAGCAAGATCCCGATTCAAGAGTAGCAGTAGAAACTCTGACTACCACAGGTGTTGTCGTAGTGGCCGGTGAGGTTACATCAAAGGCAAGATTTGACATTCAAGACATAGTAAGAAAAACTATCAGAGAGATTGGATACGACAATCCTCTATATGGTTTTGATGCAGATTCTTGCAGTGTTTTAGTTTCGCTTCATGCACAAAGTCCTGATATATCAATGGGAGTTTCTTCCAATGAGAATAAAGATCAAGGGGCAGGAGACCAAGGCCTCATGTTTGGATATGCAACAAATGAGACAGAAGATTTGATGCCAATGCCAATTTTACTTGCACATAAACTAACAAAACGTCTTGCTGAAGCAAGAAAGAAAAAAGAGATCCCGTGGGCAAGACCAGATGGCAAGTCTCAGGTTACAGTAGAATATGAAAACGGTAAACCAAAACGCATAGATGCTATTGTTATTTCAACACAACATTCTCCAGAAATTACAAATGAGCAGATTAGAAAAGAAATAATTGAAAAAGTAATCAAACCAGTTTGTGGAAAATTATGGGATGACAAGATAAAAATTCATGTCAACCCAACTGGTAGGTTTGTCATAGGAGGTCCACCAGGAGATGCCGGACTTACTGGTAGAAAGATAATTGTTGATACATATGGTGGTATGGGAAGACATGGAGGCGGTGCATTTTCTGGAAAGGATCCATCAAAGGTAGATAGATCAGCATGTTATATGTGCAGATACATTGCAAAGAATGTTGTTGCAGCAGGTCTTGCAGACAAGTGTGAAGTACAAGTTGCATATGCAATTGGCGTAGCAGAGCCAGTCTCTCTCATGGTAAACACATTTGATACAAGTAAAATTCCAGAAGAACAGATTGAAAATATAGTAAGAAAGCATTTTGACATGAGGCCTTCTGCCATAATTTCCCAGTTAAAATTAAAAAATCCAATATACAGAAAGACTGCAGCTTATGGACATTTTGGAAGAAATGATCAAGAATTTACGTGGGAAAATACAGATAAAGCAGAAATATTAAGAAAAGCTGCCGGACTTTAAAACAGTACCATATCTTGTAAATCTCATTTGTGCAAGACTAGTAAGTTTTTTGTGATTGCCTACAAAATCTCCTATCATTATACATAGATCATCAATTCCAAATGAGCCCTTATTATGTAAAGCATCACGAAAGACATTTTCAAAATCTATTTTCTTTGTTGTAATTTTCTTTCCATGTACAAATTTCCTTACAAAAGTATTGTAATCTACTACTTGAGGTCCAACCAAGTCAATTATTTTATTTGAAAATGAATTTTCTATTATTGATTTTATCATAACTTTTGCAACATCATCTATGAAAATTGGCTGGAATCTATAATTGCCAGATCCAGGAATTACAACTTTACCACTTTTTATTTGTCTTCGTATGTTTTTTGAGAGAGGATCATCTGTTCCTATAATATAGGATGATCTAAAAATAGTATAATCCAGTCCAGAGCGGATAATTTCTTGCTCGGCTTTGTATTTTGAAATGAAATAACCAAGAGTAGTGTTTTTATCAACCCCAAGACCGCTGATGTAAATTATTTTTTTTATTTTGGATTTTTTACAGAGTTGAATGACATTTTTAGTAAGAGAAACATTTACTTTTTCATAATCTAAGTATACAGTTTGTTGTCCCTGACCTATAAAATGTAACAATGCATCAGAACATTTTATTTTTGATACAAGTTCCTTTTCAGAAAGTGTTTCAAATGTTATTGTCTTTCCAAAATTTATCTTCTTTTTCCGGCCTTTTCGTACTATACTTATAATCTGAAATCCATTTTTTGAGAGAAATTTCCCTACATTTCTTCCAACAAAGCCATTCGCACCAGTGATTACGATTGATCTACCCCCAGACATACAAAAACAAAGATTATGCCGACAAATTAATTTTGGTCTTTGTCATACTCTATGTTGATTGGACATAGTAGATTGTCATCATATCTTGGGCGTCCAAGTAGGAGCTTCCCAAAAGGAGGTAAAAAATGCGTACAGACGGCTTTCTTTAAAGTATCATCCAGACAGGAATAAGGATGACAAAGATGGAGAGAGATTCAAGAAGGTTACAGAGGCATATCAGAAGCTGAGAAATGAAGAAAAAAGAAAGAATAAGATTTCAGAAAGTGAAGTAGCCACAAAATATTCAGATTTTTGGAAAAAATACGACAAAGTGGAAAATGAAGAATTTCGTGTTGGACCAAACTTTTCAGAATTTAGAAATGAGTTCGGAGCAAAAGCAACCCAGGATTATGAACATAATCAGGAAAAGGAATCCTCCCCAATGAGCACTCACATTATACTTTATGGGGGATTAGCAGTAGTGGCTCTCTGGATTATCCTATCAAGTATATTGAAATGATCTGACAAGGGATTAATACACAAAAAAATATCCTATGTCATGGGAGAGGAAGAAAAACCAAAGGGAAAGTTAAGAACAGGTTTTACTACAGGAACTTCAGCAACTGCTGGTGCTAAAGCTGCAATACTTTCAATTCTAAATCAAAAAAAAATAGATTTTGTTGATGTTACCTTGCCTAAAAAATCTCAGATTAGAATAAAAATTAAAAATTGTAAATTTAGTAAACATGATTCTACATGCGTGGTGATAAAAGATGGAGGAGATGATCCAGATGTGACTCATGGAGCTGAAATCATAACAAAAGTCACATTAACTAAAAAACCTGGAGAAATAGAAATTGATGGTGGAGAGGGAGTTGGAAGAGTTACCAAGCCAGGAATTGGATTAGAGATAGGATCTGCTGCCATAAATCCAACCCCAAAAAAAATGATACAACAGAACATTTTAGAGGTAGCAAAGGATCTTCTGACAAAAAATGGAATCAGTGTATCCATATCAGTACCAAATGGAAGAGAACTTGCTCTTAAGACAGATAATCCAAGACTTGGAATTATTGGTGGCATCTCGATTCTTGGAACAAGCGGTATTGTAATTCCATATTCTACCGCATCTTTTGCTGCAGCAATTAGGCAAAGTATTGAAGTTACAAGAGCAATGGGAGATGATACTGTTGTTTTAACAACAGGTGGAAGAAGCGAAGATTTCTCAAGGAAGATAATTAATTTGCCAGATCATTGTTTTGTACAGATGGGGGACTTTTCAGGATATACGGTTCAGGTTTGTGCAAAGAAGGAAATCAAGAAGGCATATGTTGCAGGATTCATAGGAAAGTTGGCAAAGATGGCAATGGGAGTAAAACAGACTCATGTAAAAGGGTCAAAGGTTGACATGGAATTTCTTGCAGATTTGGCAAATAGGTGCCAAGCCTCCCAAGATGTTGTAAATAGTATAAAAAAGGCAAACACTGCAAGACATGTATTTGAAATTATAAATGAAAAAAACATTCATGATTATTTTAATACAATTTGTTTTGAGGCCCACAAACAACTTGGAAAATATTCTGATAACAAGTTTGAGATCGAAGTAATCATGTTTGACTTTGATGGTAATGTAATTGGAGTTTTTCCTAAGAGTAACAAATATCTTAAGAGTTAGGAAGAGAATTTTGTGGACAGCATAGCTATAATTGCAATAACAAAGAATGGCATAGACATAGCATCTTCGCTCAAGAGACATTTTCCTTCATGGAAGGTATTTGTACCTTCAAAGTTTCGTCAGGATGGAAAAGATATTGAGTGGTTTGAAGAGTCAACTACTTTGAAAATAAAAGAGTTGTTTGAAAGTTATAGTGCTCTAGTATGCATCTTTTCCTTGGGTGCCGTAATTAGATTAATTGCACCACATATGAAAGATAAAAAGACAGATCCTGCAGTAGTTGTAATAGATGACACTGCAAAATTTGTCATAAGTACGCTTTCTGGTCACCTGGGCGGTGCAAATGAACTTACTGAAAAAATTGCTTCTGCTCTTTCTGCTACTCCAGTTATTACCACAGCGGCAGATGTAAACAAGACAATTGCGGTTGATCTTCTTGGAAAGGAATTTGGTTGGAGTATAGATGAAAGTTCTAGTGTTACCAAGGTGAGCGCGTTTATGGTAAATGAAGAAAAAATCGGTATTTTTCAAGATGCAGGTGAGAAAGATTGGTGGCTTCCAAAGAAAGAGCTTCCAAAAAATGTTCACCTTTACAAATCTCTTAATGAGCTTTCAGAATCAGATTGTAAGGGATTTCTCATAATTTCTGATAAAATAATAGAGAATAACGAAATCCAAAATCGCTCTGTTATTTATAGACCAAAGACATTGGTTGTTGGAGTAGGTCTACATTGGGATACTACAAAAGATACCATTAAAGAAGGGATGAATTTTTGTTTGTCTAAATTTAAGCTAAGTCCAAAATCTATAGCAAAATTTGCATCAATTAAAAAGGAAGCTGACGTAAAGGGATTACAGGAATTATCACAGGAGATGAACGTATCAATAGAATTTTTTGACAAGGCTGTTCTTTCTAGTATAAACATACCAAATCCTTCAGATGTGGTACAGACATTTGAGGGAACATCAAGTGTATCAGAAGCTTCTGCGATAAAGGCCTCGGGTGGAGAATTGATAGTTGAGAAACACAAATTCCCTCCAAATCTCACTATAGCAATAGCAAGGAGAACAAATTGAAACGTGGTCTTTTGTTAATAGATAGAGGAAGTAAGGAAAGAGAGGCAAGTGAGGAACTCGAAGTCATCTGCAACGAAGTGAAAAGAAAAGGAGGTTATGCTTTTGCAGAATATTGCTTTTTAGAAGTAACACCGCCATATATTGAAGATGGAATTGGAAAATGTCTAAAAAGCAAGATAGATTCTCTTACCATAGTACCATATTTTTTGTATCCGGGAAAAAAGGTAAAGGCTGCTGTTACAGAAGTTATGAAATATCAGACAACAACAAATGTGAAATTTCTTGTAACAAGACCCATGTCCATGCACATGACTCTTGTAAAACTAGTAGAAAATAGGATTAAATCAGCACTAAAAAAAGAGGAAATTTCATTAACGAATGATAAAATTGATGTTTTGATAATTGGACATGGAAGTAAAGATCCAAATGCAAAAATTTCAATAAAATTTGTGGTAGATGAGCTTCGCCGTTCATATAGAAATGTAGATTATTGTTTCCTAGAAATTGAGGAACCAAACATAGAACAAGGAATACAAATGTGTAAAGAAAGAGAGCCTGAGGTTCTTGTTGTTGTTTTTTACTTTTTACATGAAGGTGCACATGTAAAGACAGATATCAATGCAGATCTCAAGCCTGCATTAGAGAAATACAAATTAAAAAAAGTTTTAATCACACAGCATATTGGTGCTGATGAGAAGATGATTGATTTGATTATCGAAAGAGCCAAGGAGGTAGAAACATGATTACTCAGAAGGGCCAGTCAATTGAGGATAAAAGCATGGAAATTATTGATAGCGAAATTGGCTCCCACTCATATTCACCTGAAGAATGGATCATAGTAAAAAGAATAATCCACTCTACTGCAGATTTTGACTTTGCAAGAGAAAACAAGATAATATTTCACAAAGATGCAATACAAAGTGCCATCGATGCATTACAAAAAGGTTGTAACATTATAGTTGATGTTAATGCAGTTATCGGAGGTTTTAACAAGGACAACTTGAAAAGATTTGGAAACCAGATAATATGCAACATATCAGACCCTTTGGTAATAGAAGAAGCGAGAAAATCAAACAAGACGCGTGCTCAGACTTCAATGAGATTGGCTGCAAAACAGATGGATAATGGAATTGTAGCCATAGGTAATGCGCCAACAGCTCTCATTGAGGTAATACAGATGATAAAAGAAGGTATAACATCACCTGCTCTCGTTATTGGAATTCCAGTGGGATTTGTATGCGCAGTAGAATCCAAGGATGAACTTCGTACTATTAATGTACCATATATTACCAATTTAGGTAGAAAAGGAGGAAGTCCGTGTGCTTCTGCAATTGTTAATGCACTCTTTAAAATTTTAATAGCAAAATCAAAATCGGCATAGAAATTATTTTATTCTAATTTACTTTCTCGAATAAGAAACACATGCTTTTACAAAGTTATTGGCAATGGGAGAGTTTGAAAAGTGCACATGCATGTATGATGCTAGAGTATCATGTACAGTCAGGCCATCTTTTTTATTTTTAATACCTACACCAATAGACAGGTCATATGCAAATTTTGAATCTTTTGATAACAAATCTAATTCAGAATAATGAAACTCGTGACCTTTAATAATTTTTGATTGCAATGAAAAGGGAGAGTTGGAGCTAATCGTAGCACTAGTATAATTTAGTTTTAATTTCTTTTCCATTATAGTTACAGCATCAAAAAGTCCAACCATCTTAAATTTTCCAGATTTGTAACTTATTGATTTGGTCAAATACATAAGTCCTCCACATTCAGCATAAATTGGTAATCCATCCTCAGCAGATTTTTTTATCAGTTTTTTCATCTGATCATTTCTTTGAAGTAAATCACCTTTAACTTCTGGAAATCCGCCACCAATATAGATTCCATCACATGCGGGTAATTTTTTATCTGAAATTGGGCTAAAGTATACAATTTCTGCACCTAGTTTTTTTAGTGAATCAATATTATCCTGATAATAGAAATTAAAAGATTCATCTAATGCAACTGCTATTCTAGTTTGTTTTTTTCTATTTTTTTTGTCATGAAATTGGGGTAGATTAGGCACATCTTTGGAAAGTTTGATGATTTTTTCTATTTCAATAAAACCAGACAGTGATTTTGCTATAGATTTAATTTTTTTATCAAGAGATAGTTTCTCTCTTATAGGTATTAGACCAAGATGTCTTGATTCCAGTTGAAGATCATTATTTCTTGGAATTACTCCTAGTATTGGAAGTCCTACTTTTTTTAACGCATCTCTACAGAGTTTTTCATGCTTTTGGCTTCCTATTTTGTTTAATATTACTCCACATATTCTAGAGTTTTTCTCAAAATTTTTGAATCCCATAACAGTTGCTGCAATAGAGCGAGCAGTTTTACTTGCATCTAAGACAAGAATTACATTAGAATGTATAATATTTGCAACATCATAGGTACTGGCAAAACTTGATTTGCCATCAAATCCATCATAATATCCCATTACTCCTTCTATTACAGAAAGTTCTGCCTGTGAATTTTGGATAAAATTATTGAGAACTCCCTTTTTTCCCATCATCCAAACATCAAGATTATGAGCAACATTACCTGAAACAGAGGTAAGATAGCTTGGATCTATAAAATCAGGTCCTACTTTGAACGGTTGAACAGAATATCCCTTTTTCTTCAGACCGTAAATTATTGCGGTAGTGATGGATGTTTTACCAACTCCACTAGTAACACCTGCAAGAACAATCCTTGGAATTTTCATGTCTCTTTGTCATTTCCAGAATTTTTCATAATTTGAAAAAGCTGACGGAGTGCAAGTTTTGGATGATGTATTGCAAGTTTTAGCATATCAGTAGTTCCGAAATTTGCTTTTATAAAATCAAGAAATTCCTCAGTGGAAAGTTCATCCATAATTTCAATTTCTTTGTCCCATTCTTGATCACTTAGATTTAGCCACCTATACTGTACCTTAATTGCTGCTGCTATTTTTGATCCTATTGCTTTTTTCATAGTTTCTTCATAGGATTTTAGTGATTCCTTGGACGTATCACCTTGAATCACTGCTTCTCCACCAATTCTTCCTGCGGCTCTGCCAAATTCAATAGCATATCGTATTCCTTCTAAAACCAATGGATTTGCCTGTCCTGCAGAATCACCAACTAGTATCAAGTTATCATCTATAGTTGATTGTCTCAAACCTTCGTTAGGAATTAAACCATAATGGAATTCAACTGGTACAATTCTACCAAGATCATTCAGAGGCTTTGGCTTTCTTTCTAGTAATTCATTTAAGAGTTTACTAGCATCGACTTGAGAATTGGGTTTTCCTACACCTACTCCTATTCGTACCTTATTTTTTCCTAATGGAAAAATCCATGCATAACCAGCAGGAGAATATTGTGAACCTACCATTAGATACCACGTATTAGAATCAATTTTATCGACATATGCCTCATACTCTGCACCCGCTCCAAATCTTTTCCAAGGTAAAACGATCCCAAGAGATTTTCCAACTACAGAATAAAAACCACTTGCGTCTATTACAAGTTTAGAATTAAAAGTCAAGTCTTCTTTGAGCGACGTTGCTTTTACTCCACTCAATTTTCCTTTTTCATTTTTTATTACATCAGTTACACTAGTTCTTAAAAAAATATCTACGCCTTCACTTGCAGCTTGATATGCTAGAAATTGATATGTTTTCCTCACATCTAAAACTGCTGCTTGAGGTACCTCACTTTTTTTTAACACATAATTATTTGGAGAATAAAATGCATAATTGCTAATTTCATTATAATAGTCAGACGGAATACCAAATGATTTGGCTTCTTTTATCCAAGTAACTCCACTTGTTCTAACATTTTGTCCTATTGCTTCGTCTCTTTCAATTACTGCAACACTAAGACCTTTTTTTGCAGAACTCCATGCTGCGGACAAACCTGCTGGACCTCCTCCCACAACAAGAACATCATAATTATAATTTCTAGTCATTTGGTATTACTCAAATTTTTCTTAATCAATATTATAAGCTGTGGTTTTATCTAGACAAGTGTTTTTTGTTTTTGAACCCAATCTTTTTACCTGACACATAAAAAATATCTCTAGTGACAAAAGGACTAGTCATAGTTTATACTGGAAAAGGTAAGGGAAAGACAACTGCCGCTCTTGGAATAGCCCTTCGAGCAGTAGGCTATAACCAAAAAGTTTGCATGATACAATTCATCAAAGGTTCTTGGCACTATGGTGAGATGACATCTTCAAAAAGATTAGAACCGGAGTTTGAACTTACTGCAATAGGTAAAGGCTTTGTTGGAATAATTGACGATAAGAGTCCTTTGGACGATCATAAAAAAGTAGCAGAAGAAGCACTCCGAATAGCACGAAACAAGATTAATTCAAAAATATACGACATCGTAATATTAGATGAGATAAATTATGCAGTAAATCTCGATTTGATAAATTTAGAAGACATCTTAGAAATTATTTCAAACAAACCTAATGATGTTAGTTTGGTTCTAACTGGAAATCATGTAAAAAATGAGGTAATAGAAAAGGCAGATCTAGTTACTGAAATGAAAGAAGTAAAACATCCTTTCAAATCTGGAATAAAAGCTAAAAAAGGAATTGATTTTTAATCAGCAACATTAAATTATGTACAATAAATTTGAAGGCTATGACAACAACTGTACAAAATTTTCCCGAAGTGGGAGAGATTGTAGTTGCTACAGTAACAAGGATAGTAGATCAAGGTGCCTATGTTGCACTTGACGAGTATAATAAAGTCCAGGGATTTTTGCATGTTTCTGAGATTGCCACTGGTTGGATAAGAAATGTAGCAAAATTTCTCAAAGTAGGTGAAAAAAAAGTCTTACTTGTAAAACGGGTGGACACTCGAAGATCTGAAATAGATTTATCATTAAAACAAGTATCATCTGATCAAAAAAAGAAGAAACTTTTGGAGATAAAGCGCGGCGAAAAAGAAGAGGCTTTAATTGAAAATCTAAAATCTCGTATCAATTTATCTGAAACTGAAATTGAAAAATTAGAAAATACACTGGTTGAGAAATTTGGTTCTGTTTATGATGCATTTTCCGAAGTTTCAGCCAAGGGGATATCGGTTCTTGACAATCTCAACATTCCTCCAAAGACATTAACCATTATCGCAGAATTGGGCTCAAAAATTCAGGTTCCTCATGTTGAGATACGTGGGATTTTTGAGTTAACCTCCAACAAGCCAAACGGTATTGAGATAATCAAACATGCACTGATTGATTCCACATCTAACAAGAAGGAAGTATCTGTAACCTACATTGGCGCTCCCAAGTACCGTATCACGCTTACTGCACCAAACTTTAAGGAAGCTGAAAAGGAACTCAAACCCATTCTTGCTTCAGTACAGGACACAATTGAGAAAAAAGGTGGCACTTTCAAATTCACAAGAGAAGAGTCAAAGAAGACACGAGAAGGTTGACATGCACTTTCAGATGAGAAAATGTATAGATTGTAAGAAATACACTCTAAAAGAAACCTGTCCCAAATGCGGTCATGAGACATCTACTGTACATCCAGGAAAATATTCTCCTGATGACAAGTATGCAAGATATCGTATTTCTGACAGATACAAGTAAAAATTACTAATTTTATTTAGCAGTACTGTTAGATGATACAATGCTAATCTTTGTCACACGTGCTGAATCAGCATCTATTGGTTGACTATTAGAATTAGTTTGTAATGAACCTATTTTATCAACAACATCTTGTCCAGATATGACTTGACCAAATAGAGTGTATTGGTTATTCAACCATGGAGCATCACCCAATGTAATGAAAAATTGAGAGCTTCCACTATTGATATCAGAACCACGTGCCATACCTACCATATACTTGGTAAATTGTGCAGTGGAACTAAATTCAGGAGGTATTGTATATCCTGCATCACCTTGGCCCCAAGTATCTCTTGTACCATTTATTGAATTATGATCACCACCTTGTATTACAAAACCTGGTACAATTCTATGAAATATAGTACTATCATAGAAACCAGAGTTGGCAAGCTTGACAAAATTTGCTGTAGTTTTTGGTGCTACATCATCCAATAATTTGAATTTTATTTCTCCAAACTTTGTATCAATAACTGCGATATTTCCACCAATACTAGAAGAGCTAGTGGGTGTTATTTGAGAAGTTTGATTCAAACTTCCTGTTTGAGGTTTGTAATCTGGATTTACTTGGTAAATTAGTACTCCTGAGAATACACCAGAATCAGTTCTGTTTAAACTAGAAGATGAATACACCAATCGTAGTGGCCCATCACCATTTTCAGGATACTTTACAGTTTTAGAATAAATTGCAGTATAACCAGTAGTATAAGTGGGTGACTCAGTGTGAGTGTTTGGATCAAAGTATGTCATCGGCGTAAATGGGAACATTTTTCCTAGCAGTGTATTTTGCCAAAAGTAGTCAGTTGGTGTAAAGGAATCATCTTGTAAAAATTGGGATGAATCTAGGCCTCCTATTTTCATAAACCATTGTTTCTTGCTTTCATCTCCTCCACCTCCAAGTACGTAAAGATCTTGACCGTTTGAAACAAACTTTTGACCTACCACATAAACAAGAACATAATTTGCTCCCATGTCCTTTAACATCCTCCATGCATCATCTGGAGAACTAAGAAGCATTTTGGCTATTTTAGCTATAGTTAGTGTTTCAACAGTGGAATTGTCAGCAAGCGTTTTTCTTTCTCCCAGAGTTTGTACCCAATATCCATAATCCCACCACGATGCAACTACAGAATCCTTAGGAGTGTTATCTTTAATCCATTTTAGAGCATCTGGCCAGTCATTAGTTGCGATAGCAAAGTTAGAACCTCCATTAAGAATAGTTGGTGGAGCTTTGGTTACAGATATCCAGTTACCATTTTCAGGATACAATGCGGGAATTAGTAATAACGCTACAATTACTGCAACAAATGCAATCTTTGGAATTCTTCCAAGAAAATCATTAGTTTTCTTTGTAGAGGTTGTTTCTTTCTTTGTTTGAGTTGTACCTTTCTTGGAGGATTCAATAATTTTGACTGGTTTATTTTCTCGTTTTAGAATATCAGCTGCAAGAGCTGCAAGACCTATAGATGAAAGTATTATGACTGAAGTTGCAGTAAGTAACTCCAATCTAGAAAAAGTAGATCCTGAATAGGCACCAACTATACCTATAATCAAAGCAAATACAATCATTTCATTTCTAAGAGATAATCCAGTAGTGCTTGAATCACCATCCTTCTTTCTAAACATAGTCCAGATTCCAAGACCTGCAAATATCATCAACACTGAAAAATAACTGAAGTTTTGTTGAAGTGTCGGAGTAGCATGTTCTGCAACTGAATCAACTAGCGGATCTTGTGAAGTTAGGAATGGGTTTACGGCATTAAGATAACGGAAGCTTGCAGAAGTACCAATTAAGCCAGAGAATATTATTGCGCCCATTATAGCAAGGACAGCAAGAACAAGAAGACTATTACGAATACGATGTTGTTCTTTACTAAACTTTTGAATTAAAATTATTACAACAAGAATGATAGTTGGGCCTGTCATTACAAGTCCTCGTACTCCAAACACAAAAGTTGGACCAGGTCTTGAAAATAGCCCTCCAGCTACAATCATAGTGGCAGCTACAAACAACGGAACTGCCCAAAGTAAGAAATTATGATCTTTTCGTATGAAAGGTAGAGCAATAAAGAATAAACCTAGAGGAAGTAAGAAGAATTCAATTCCTCCCCAAGATGCAAAACCTGTAGCTAGAAAGAATCCGCCACCAATCAATTTTGCAATAGCAATTTTTTTGTTTTTTGATTTAATTGCACTTAGAAATAGATAGACTCCCAATAGACCATAAAACAGACCTAAGGGTTCAGACTTGAACCAACCAATTGTTCCTCTGACTATAATTGGAGGTGATAATGCAAAGAAAAGAGAGGCAAAGAGTCCAGCGCTAGTACCTCCTAAAACTCGTACTAGGGCAAATACAACTATTACTGTCATAGAACCAAAAATTACTGGAAAGAGAATAGTAAAGTCATAGAGACTTGTTCCACCTCCAAATATCTTGTACAAAATTGCATCAGTAACGTGTAGTGGAACTTGGGCGGTAGCGAAAACATCTCTTCCAGATGGATACCAACTCATATCATCATGCCAGTGAACATATGCGTTCAGTCCATGATCTACTAGATACTGTGTTGCCCTATAATTGAAAAACGGATCAAATTCGTTTAATTGAAAACCGTAATCAGCTGCTTGAGAACGAATCATTGCAGAAATTGAGAATGAAATTATAAGAATTCCAATTACAAGAAGATGTCTTAGATGAAAGTCAAACTTTTTTATTGTAAACAGTTTGGTATCTTGAATCAAACTAGTTTTTGATGGAATTTACTCTGTTTATTACTCTTTTGTAAGAATCTGAACCTCACATGATTTTATCAACTGTTTAAAATTATGAGCATCTTTTTCACTGCCAACAATTGTTCCGTAATGCATTGGAATCACAATTTTTGGCTTGATTTTTTCTATTGCTTTTGCTGCCTCTTGTGCAGTCATAACATATGTTCCGCTAACAGGTACTAGTGCAATGTCTGGTTTTAAGTCAGACATCTCAGGAGTCAGATCAGTATCACCTGTATGATATATTGTAATACCGTTTAATTCAAAAAGAAATCCTATTTTATTATCTTCTTTTGGATGAAAGGGTTTCTTGGTCTCTGGATTTATTTTATCAAGATTATAGGCTCGAATAGCTTTAATTCTAATTCCTCTCACAGTCTTTTCTTCTCCTGGAAGAATACCAATTTTTTCTTTAAAGGTAAATCCCGTAAGCATATCTAGACATTCCTTGGCAGCTACAATTGTAGTGTTATCTGTTGACACATTTTGTAGATCAGCAACACTGAGATGATCAAAATGATTATGAGAAATTAGAATAAGGTCTGCTTTTTCTTGTGTAATAATTTTGTATGGATCAGTTATGATTTTAATTTTACCAACCAGACTAAAGGAGTCATGGCCAAACCATTTTATCTTAATTCCTTTATATTCAAACATAAATCCGATTTTATTCTGCAGAAATTAAAGTTTACTTGGTTCAAGAACAATTCTATCATTTGAGATGGAAAGAACAGAGCCGCCTGTTTTCTTAATTCTCATTTTGAGTTCTGCGTCAATTGTAGCAACTATGCCCCTATTTTCTTTTACATAAGAAACTAGTGCATCATCAACAGACTTCCCTGAAATACTAATTTTTTTAAAATCTTTAGTAATTTTTAAAGCATTTTCAGCGAAACTTTTTTTTTATTATCTGTAGTTAATCTTTCTAATTCTCTTACTACCATATCTGGAACAATATACTCTATAGTTCCAATTTCAGTCTGCACATTAGAGATATTTTTAATTCTTCTTGAAGCAAGGATCATAAGAAAGCTGGAATCACAGATAATTTCAACCACTTGAAACACCAGCACCAATTAGTCTCCATCTTTCGGAGATTCTTCTGCTTATTGCTACTTTGCTGTTTTCAAATATACATACAGGTCTTTTAAATTGTAATTCAACTGTCTTGCCTCGTACACTTGTAACTTTTGATAAAAGAGGAGCTGTTCCTAAACTTAATCGTAAAGATTCACCTGTAGTTATTGGAGAAACTTTGATCTCTTCACCTGAACCTACTGCAGTATCAAATAGATTTACCTCAATTTTTGCATTGTAAGAATTTTCTGGTAGAGTACCGGGTTTACCAATTACAGAACCAATTAGGGAATCACTTCTAGTCATTGTCGGATCAAGCTTAGTTGCTATTGCAATCAAGCCACCAGGTTTTACTTCTTTGACTATTCCTGCTCCAGTTCCCAAAGATGCAATCTCTGTGAAAATTGGTTCATATTTTCCTGTTTTTTCATTTGCCAAACCTGGTTTTATTTCAATTTCATCTCCCACTTGGAATGTTCCTTGAATTATGCTTCCTCCAATAACTCCACCCTTGATTTCTTTTATCTTGGTTCCAGGCTTGTTTACATCAAATGATCTTAGTACATGCATGACAGTATTCTTTTTCACATCCCTTTCAGGGGTAGGTATTGCAGATTCAATTGCACCTATCAGAGCATCAATATTTAATTTTGATTGAGCAGAAATTGGAATTATTGGAGCTTTTGCGGCAGTTGTTCCTTTTACAAATTTAACAATATCTGCATAGTTTTCCATTGCTTGTTCATATGAAATCAAATCAACTTTATTTTGAACGATAACCACTTGCTTTATTCCAAGTGTCTGTAAAGCTAGCAAGTGCTCCTTGGTCTGAGGTTGAGGAACTTTTTCATTAGCTGCTACTAGAAGCATTGCCCCATCTATCAAAGCAGATCCTGATAACATATTTGCCATCAGACTTTCATGACCTGGGCTATCTACAAAACTAACAACACGGGATAATTCACTTTCCTTTCCACAGTTATTACATTTTGGTGTAACAGAATAACCTAAGGGTATTTCACAACTTTTACATTTGTAAAACGCTGCATCTGCATACCCTACTCTAATAGTAATTCCTCGTTTCAATTCTTCACTATGAGCGCTAGTCCAGACACCAGTCAGAGCTTGAATAAGAGTAGTTTTTCCATGATCAACATGACCTGCTGTTCCAATATTTACACATGGTTGATAACCATATTTTTTTACATACCAATCAGGAAGTGTTTCTTTCCAGTGCACGTTCAAACTAGAAAAAGCAGATATGTTAACCTATGCCTTAGTTTTCTCAGATGATTCTTTTTCTTGTCCTTCAGCTGGTTTTTCTTCTACCTTAAGTTCTCCGTCAAAAAAGCAGTTTAATTGATAGACTTCTTCTGTTACAGTATTTCCTCTAACAAGTTTACGAACTCTTTGTCCTATTTCAGCATCTCGTAATCCTACACCTTTTGATAACAAAATGTATTTTCTAGCACCGCCATGAATATCTTCTCGGAGTGGAACTCCTGACTTGTCACTACCGCCAGTTATCTTCAACTTGCCAGATTCCCCTATTAGTGCTGCATCTATTTCATTACCTACTTGTAGACCCAAAAATGGTCCAGCCTCTTTTTCCTTTACCTCTTTGGTAATGGTTTTTCCTTTTTTATCTGATATATTCAGCTTGAATGTAGCCAAGTAGTAAAAAAAATCTTTAAACTATTAATTAATCTTTGTACCTAAATCTTTTAAAAATGCAAAGACTTTGCTACATTATTGAGTGAATCTATCAAGTGTCCTCGTTGTGACAAAATAATGATTTCAATGCAAGCATGCCATATGATATGTACAAATTGCGGTGCACACCTAGACTGTTCAGATAAAGGTTCGTTTTGGTAATCAAAAGCCAGGTCTATCGAATTGAAAATTTTCTGCCAACTCTCCGACTTTTTGTTTCATTAAATTAAGATAATCATCGTATTTTGCTTCAAATCCACAATGTGGACACTTTACATTTGTTATATCATCATCAAGTATTGCAACTTTGTCACATTCTGGACATTTTGCATCCATGAATTAATTTGTCAACTAAACTATATAATGTTAGATGCCAGATCTCGATTCAGCGGAGTTAGTCCAGCCTGGTAGGACGTCAGCTTCCCAAGCTGAAGGTCGCGGGTTCAATTCCCGCACTCCGCACCTTAATTTTATTTTGCATTTTTGATGACTTGCATTATTTTTTCAAATTCATTTTCATCAAGAGTAGGTCGTTTTACAAACATGCTATGAACTGGTCCTGCTTCATCAGAAGAGTGTCGAGGAATGATATGAACATGTACGTGTGGTATCTCTTGACCACTTTCTTTACCATTATGAATTGCAATTAGTGATGATGGATAAATTGATTCAAGTTTTTTAGTTAAAACTCTAACTGTTTCAAAAAGATCTCTGCTTTCCAATTCACTCATATCTTGAATCTTAGTATGATGATTTTTTGGTATGACAAGTGTATGACCTCGAGCAAGTGGAAATGCATCCAAGAAAGCAAGAGAGTATGAGGTCTCCTCTAATTTTTTTGCAGAAATTGTTCCGTGAACTATCTTACAGAATATACAATCCATTTATTTTGCTTGTTAAATGAGTGTTAAATCTTTTATGGATATATCATAATTGCGCAATTGCTTGTTCAATACTAACTCTATCTTTTGCTTCAGGCATTTGTTCCAAATATTTTTTAAAATCTTCTTTGGCTGCATCTAATTTTTTTTGTTCGAATCTTACCAATCCACGATTCTTATAGAGTGGTGCAAATCTAGTAGAGTCTACATCTAAAGCCAGAGAATAGTATTTCTCCGCATTTTGATAGTCTTTTGTCTTCAAATAATAATTTCCCAGTCCCCTATACGCAAGGTAATATTTCGAATTCAGATCAACAGTACTTTTATAGTAATTTACAGCCTCACCAGAATTTTGATCGTTTAGGATTCCTGCTAGAAGACACATTGCTGTAGAATTCAATTTGTTTATTTCAAGAGCTTTTTTTAGTGTAAATATAGCCTCATCAGTCTTACCTTGAAGTCTTAATTTTTCCCCGTCAAAACATAATCTGTTAGATTGTACTTTTTTTTCATCAAAAGTATTTACGTCTGAAAATATATCATTTGGAATTAATAAAATCATCAATCGATCATCTTCTTGCCATTGCTCATCAAATATTTTTTCAGGAATAGCTCCTATTTTTTCTGGTTCTGGAATATAATGAAAAATCGTTTTCTCAATGTCATCATATCCAACAATTAATGATGCGTGCTGTACGACGTCTTTTATTCCAGGCAATATCACAATAGGAGGAACTCCAACATCGATCATTTTTTTGAGTTCCTTTAGAGTTGAATTAGCAATAATACTTGAAAGACCGTGTCTTTCAGCAAGTTCAACACCCTCTATGAGTATACTGCCTTTCATGTTTGGATATTTTTTTGCAATTTCTGCAGCCTCTTTTAATGGCAAGTCTACACCCCAGTATTTTGAAATAGCACTAACAACTAATGGAAGGCAAATATTTTCTTCTTTAACTATTGGTACTTCAAGTGTATGAGTTGGGTCCATCAAAGAATCAATTAATTCTTCAATATTAATACTATTTAATGGAAGAAAATCTCTCTAGTAAAGCTTTTCCATCAGTACTCATCTCAGGATGAAATTGTGTTCCAAAAATATTTTTGTCATCATATTGAAATATTTCGAATTTACAGTCAGTAGAACTAGCTATCGAAGTAAAAGATGAACTTAGTTTTGAAACCATGTAAGAGTGGCTTTCAAAACCTTTGATTTTTCCACTGCAGAGATGATTCTTTTTTGTAATATTAATTTCATACAAACCATGGCGTGGAGATGTCATTTTTTTGATTGTACCTCCCAGAGTGAGTGCAAGAATTTCTGCACCATAGCAGATACCAAGTAATGGTTTATTGTTGTCTACTGAATGTTTTACTAATTTTGAATTGATGATATTCATTTCAGAATCATTTTTTCGTCTTCCTGATAATATAACAGAGGAATAATCATCAAGGTTTAGTGATGACATATTTGAAAAAACGTGATGTTCAAAATCAAGGTTCAGGTCTTTCGTACATTTCAAAAGTGATGGTGTGTAGACAGAACCATTGTCTACAACTAGCAGCAACTATCTTACACCTATAGTAATGTAATGCAGTTCTGGTACGTTATCTTGTACAGATACAACACCCAACTTGACAGTACCATTTTCTTGCCAGAACAATATTCTGTTTTCTGGTGGATGAACAAAGTTTTTCACAAATGTAGAGATAAGGCCCTTGGTATTATCTAGATCAGATTGTTGCGTAAATGATACCATACCTTCCTCAAAAGTAAGTGGAAATTGAACGACATTTGGGGTTAGGACTGTAATCTTTTGATCTTCTAGTATTGATTTTATTGTAGATATTCTTGTAGACTCGTCTAGCTGTAATGCAGTAGTGACATTAGATGAAGCAATACCAGTAACCTTTGCTAAATAAGTAGCAAATGCCTGCTGAGGAGTACTTCCCAAACCAACATAATATTCACCATTAAATGCAGCACCTACTGCTGCAATTGTTCCCAATTGTGTTACTACACCACCAGAACCTGCAGTATAAACAGGAATAAAGTAAACATCTTGATCTCCAATTCTATATAATATGTTATCACCCACTCTAGGATTTCTCAACAGTGTTTGTAGCTGTGCAAAATCTGATTCCCTTGACAATGCTTCACGAACTGCAGAAGGTCCTAGAAGTTTTGTCTTTGAGTCAAGTGGTACTTGATAGAATTGCATTTTACCAAGATTTGGTACATCGTTTTGGACAATCATATAACCTGCTAGATTTCTTCCCTGAGAACCTCGTAATTCTAAAGATAGTAAACCAACATAGGTGGTTTTATCAAAGCCTGGAGGTTTTGCTTCTACATAATAAGTTCCAAGTCCATCTGGTACTTCATAGAAATCTTTTGCCTGAATAAATGTAGAAGTATCTGTTACGTGATAAATGTTAAACATGTCAACTTTCCAGTTAAAGAGAGCTTCTGGATATCTGAGTTGTTTGGCAAGCCATGAGGGCATCTCGATAAATTGATCACCATATTGACTTACAAACATGTTTGTGAAAAAGTCATCACCAGTTTTTATCAGTGTGACTTTTCCATCATAAACATCAACTAGTGCAAAACCTACCAATCTCAAATACGGATTACTAACTGACCATGGAACATTTTTGGTATCAAAACCTACAATCAGCGGTACAAGCCAGTATGTCTTTTGCCCGTCTGTAACTGGAAGAATGTCTAGTTGTTTTCCAAATAGATCATACTGGAAGTAGGGATACAGCAATTGCATTCTGTCATGAACATCTCTGTATCGAATTATGTGTATAGGTTCTGTAGGATATGATAGGAAAAAGTTAGGTTCAAAGATTTGGCTTATAGGAGGTTTAACATCTATTCCTCCACTTCCCGAATAAGATGCATTGTTTAGTTCGGCTGAGGTTTCTCTGTTTTGTGGATAAGCAGCCCAAGTTTCTGAGAATAGACCGCCTTCTCCATAATATATTACTCTCTGGTTGAAGAATTTATTGCTATCAACAATTGTTCCATCATGAGCATCAAGTGTGAGAAAACCATTGTCAACATGAGTATATACAAGATGCTGATTATACCATTCATTCTCTACACTAACTGAGGAAGGCAGAATCGGTTTCATTGATGCCGTCCAATATAGCGAATCATTGAATCTTAGAATATCATTATTTTCAAAGTCTACATATGGAATAAGACCAATTTCAGGTTTTAGTTTTGCAAATGCTGCATCCCAATCCCACACTCGAACTTTACTTAGTACATCATTATTTTGTGCAACATAATTAGGAATATCATTTGCCGAGACAGAGTTTAGTTTTGTTTCTTGAGGAACAACTGCTATCTGGTCTAATTGTCCCAGGTAACGATTTACACCAATCTGTTCTGCTTTGTATGGACCTAGAAATTCTATCTTTCTTGCATCAGCAATGCTGTTGTTTACCATCATTATTGAACCAGCTACAAGTGCAATTATTACTAGAGTGATTACACGGATGTAGATGTCGCGTTTTGAAGGAAGAATGATTACCTTTGATTTGAATTTGTCAACAAAGTAAAATCCGATAAGAGCAAACCCTGCTGCTAATGTACCACCAATAGCATATCGTGTATTGTAATCTATTTGATCTGTAAAGAACATGTTTATTCCGACCCAGATTATTCCAATTCCAATTATTGCTTCAATTGTGGAGATATAGTCAAGAAACTTTGGTTTGCCCTTTGCTGCATCTTGGACATATCTAGTAACTAGACCTACAATATTATGCAGTCCTACATAGAGTACAAGTCGAAGACCAATTACGGCAAGGATTGGTGGCACAAGAATTGTAAGCGATGGAATCATTGGTACGACATTTGTTAAAGCATATGAGGGATCAGTAGGAGGCAAGGTAAATGGAAGTGAGAATATCTTTGTGATACTTTTTACACCTAGATCATGATGCCCTTCTATCAAATATGATACAGCAAAGCCAAACATGAGATTTGTAAAGAAAGCGCCAAAAAGTACGACCTTTGTTATCTGCCAAATTACAAAGTTTGGAACACTAAGTTTGTATTCCTTAAAACTTGGGATATTTTCTGCAGTAGAATAATTGCTACCTCTCTTAAAAAATGTCAGAGCAACACTGAGACTATACCATGCAATGGAAGAACGATTTTTGATGTTTACTCGTATCAATGCAATTGAAGATAAAACCACAGCAGAGACAAGGGAGAAGTAAAGTGGTTTTGTAAAGAGAGTTCCAAACTCTTGTGAGTTCATGTATAAAATTACTGCCTGATTACTTGTCAGGACAAAAATTACAATTCCAATAAGAGCTACAATCCCTAGTCGCACATATTTTCCAGCATCACGTGGAGGTGGACTGGATTGAGTTGATGAATTATACAAAATTATGCTACCTTCCTTTGTATCAAATTAATTTCTTACCCAATTTCTTTTCCAAAACACCATTAATAAGTCAAATAGGAGGTTTTCTAGATTGCATTTCCCAAGCCCTTGCACAACATGTAAACTGCAGCATACTTTGGCAAAGAGACCAACTCGTCATTGTACGGACCAAATTTCTTATTCTTGAGCCTAATTTGTAATGGAGAATTGATCATAACCTTTACTTCATCATCACCTAGCAAGCAAGCTTCCAAAAATGGATCAAATGAGTCCAGGTCATTACATTGAATCTTTGAAAGACCGCTCTTGCTGTTTATGGAACCTTCTAGTCGGAATATTCTATGAATATCCATAGTTACTTTTGGATCTACTCTTACTCCCATTGTTTTCTTGATTTCTTCCAATTGTACCTGGAATGCAGAATAACCATTAGAAATTATTTCCTTGGATATTTTAGGAGTCTTTGATTTTGATGGAAACAAACCTTTAGCAATTCTGCCTCGCCATCCTTTTTCGTCAAGAGTTGGAAGCGAAGTCTTGGAATTATTTTGTTTTCTAATTCCAAATGATTCAGGTATTGCTCCATTGAACATGATATAGTCTACAAGGTCAGCCCTTTCTTGAGAACCTAATGGTTCATAATCATTATTTGTCACACGCATATGAAATCCCTCATTTCCAGAAAAATAGATCTCGATCTGCTCTTTTTTAACACCCAAGTCAGATGTCAACATATCAACAAGCTTTGTTACCTCTTTTTTAGATTCAGAGATACAATTTTTGCAACTTACAGATATAGTTTCAAACTTTGTGGAATTACATTTTGGACAGTGTGGTTGAAATTCAGTAATAGAGTTATTGCAAGAGCTACATTTGAAAATTGTATGATCTTTTCTACATGGTAAAGCCAAGTCTTTAGCATCAATGTCAAATATCAAGTCTGCACCTTTCCAATCTTTTTCCGACATTGGGAGGTTTGGAAATGTATAGTATGCATTTGAGCAATATACGTCAGAGGGAATTTCTTTCATTAACAAGAGATGTAGTTCTTTGTCATTTCTTATGACTAAATGTCGAATCATTCCAGAATTGAATTTCTGATATCCAAATTCTCTTTCAGTGGCTCGTTGAGGAACATGTATCAGGTCAAATCTATTAAAATAATATTCCTTAAAGGCGCCTTCTATTAGCAGGGCATTTTTTTCATTCATTGGTTTTTCCTCTTTTTGCCAAATTGTATTGGATTAATTATTCCATCACAATCAGGTGTAGCAAAACATAGACTCTCACTTCTTAACTTTTCACATGATGGACATTGGTATTTGGTTCCACTTCCAGAAGAACCTGAGATATGCTCTAATTGATATTTTGTAGTTCTTTCATTGTAATCTGGTGCATTTTTGAAGAGAGGTGCAACTTGATCAACTGTCTGACCCTTGGAGAGAAGATATGTAGCAAGCAAGAATCTACCCGAATGAGGAAGGTTTTCTCCCTTTTCAAGAACTTCAATTCCATGTTTTACACATGGAGGATATTCTGAGGAAACATAGGTAGTATCAGAAAACTTTTTGGCAAGTAAAACCAAATCATCAACTCTTTGTTTGAAGCCTTGTGGAATAGATTCGATGTTAACTGATTGGATTTTTCCATTAATGTATTCTCCAAGTTCAGCCCGTATTAGTCTGACTGTTTCATGAGCAGTCAGATATACAAGGCCATTTGTAACTCTACGATTTACTAACTTCCATTCCTTTTCGTGAAAATGTACTGCACGTTGTAAATAATCTGGCACTTTGATTACAAACTCGTCATTATCAATTGAAACATCAACTGCAAATAGATCTCGTATAATTTTTAATGGAAGTTCTAGATTTTTCTTATCTCGGCTTACCCAAAGATCTTGTTGTAAATATCGCTCAGCCCTTCTAGCCTCTGCCAAGGAAAATCTTCGAATTAATGTGGAAATACCTGCTGACTTTAGTAAAATTATAGCTACTATGAATGATAATAATTCAGAATCGTTATCTAACGATTCTAGATCAGAGCCATAGATTTGACCAGAAGATGCAACCACAATTCGTCCATATGCCTTTTCAACAATAGGCTTCCAGTCAGGATGACCAAGTTGTTCAAGATTCAATCCTGTATTTCCCAGATATTCTCCAGCCTCTGTAAGAAAAGGATACTTTGCAAGATCCTTTATTCCAATCTTTAACATGTTTTCTTTGCTCTTGTTGACCTTAAAAATTTGATTATACTACGAGTCTTCAAATTTTTTGAGTCAAATTATTCCCTACGAGTTTAAATTATCCTCAAATGAATTAGTTACATGCAGGTTGGATTGCATGTGTCCATCGCAGGCTCGATCGATAGAGCAGTTGATAATGCAGTTGCAACCGGATGTACAGCATTTCAGATCTTTACTCGCAATCCTCGAGGATGGGCTGCAAAACCTCTAACAAGCAAAGACATTTCCAATTTTAAAGAAAAACTTGCAGCAAGTAAAATTGATAGATTTGCCACTGTAACACACATGCCTTATCTGCCAAATCTTTCTTCTCCAGAAGATGATCCTTTTGCAAAATCAGTAGATTCCCTCATAGATGAGACAAAAAGATGTAGCAAACTAGGAATTCCGTTTATTGTTGCGCATTTGGGAAGTCATAAGGGCAAGGGAGACAAGAAAGGAATTGAAATGTTGGTAAAGGCATTTACAAAAGCCGCTAAAGATACTCCAGATGATGTTATGATTTTACTTGAAAACACAGCAGGTCAGAAAAATAGTGTAGGATCAGATCTTGATCAGCTTGCATCTATTTTATTTCAACTAAAACCTGCAAAGAGATTTGGCATATGTTTTGATACGTGTCATGCCTTTGCTGCAGGATATGATATGAGTACAGAAAAAGGTGCAGCTTCAACACTTGAAAAACTAGACAAGATAATTGGTTTTGAACACCTTAAAATTTTGCATCTAAATGACTCAAAGGGAGAATTAGGATGTAACCTAGACAGACATGAGCACATAGGGCTTGGGCATATAGGAGAAAAAGGACTAGGATATATAATAAAATCCATAAACCGTAAAAAAATTCCAATAATTTTAGAGACACCTATTGATGAGAGACGGGATGATATTGGAAACTTGAATAAGGTAAAAGAATTGGCTTAATTTAGAAGAATTTGGAGTTATTTTATGAACTATGATCAAATAATACAACTGGCACTGGAACGTGGATTCTATTTTCCTAGCTGTGAAATTTATTCTGATGCTCATGCAGGTTTTTGGGAATATGGTCCGTCAGGAGTTAGTCTAAAGAATAAATTCATAGAATTATGGAGAAGGGAACTTGTCAGACGAGACAGAATGTGGGAGATCGACGGTTCTCAAATAATGTCAGAAAATGTCTTTGTGGCATCTGGCCACTTGGCAAGTTTTGCAGATCCTATTGCAACTTGTACCAAGTGTAAATCAATTTTTAGAGCAGATAAAATGATAGAAGAGATTACTTCAATTGTAGTTCCTGAAAGTGCAGACCTTGCAGAATTTGATAAAGTTATTGAAGAAAGAAAGATAACATGTCCAAAATGTAAGGGAATTTTTGAGGGTATAAAAAAATTCAACATGATGTTTCGAGTGGGAATAGGAGCTCAGGGAGAGTCTGCTTACCTTAGACCTGAGACATGTCAATCAATCTTTGTAGATTTTCCAAGACTATTCAAGACAATGCGAGGAAAACTTCCAATTGGAATTGCTCAGATAGGAAAGAGTTTTAGAAATGAGATCTCGCCAAGACAAAGTTTGCTTAGATTAAGAGAATTTTATCAAGCAGAAATCGAAGTATTTTGCAATCCAAACAATCTTGATGATTTATCAAAATTCTCAGAAGTTGAGAATACACAGATAAGAATAATGATAGATGATACGATAAAGAGCATGACCTGCAAGGAAGCAGTAGATTCTGGAACAGTACCAAACAAGCTTGTGGCATATTATTTGGGATTACTTGTAGAGTTTTATCAAAAAACTGGGATAGATGTTACCAGAAGCAGATTTAGAAAACTTGGGGAAAAAGAAAAAGCATTCTATGCAACAGTGGCATTTGATTTTGAAGTTGAGACCACCACTGGTTGGCTCGAACTTGTTGCGTGTAACTATAGATCCGATTACGATATGAAAAGTCATGCCAATACCAGTAAAGAAAAATTTGAGGTAATGGATGATGAAACCAAAGTTTTACCGCATGTATTTGAGATATCCATGGGAATAGACCGAAGTCTTTACACAATGATAGAACATAGACTCCGAGAAGATAAGGAAAATGAGAGAGTTGTTCTATCACTAGAGCCATATCTTGCTCCGATTCATGTAGGAATACTTTCTCTTGTAAAAAAAGATGGACTTGCTGAGAAGACTGATGAAATTTACATCATGCTAAGAAAAAAGTATGATGCATTTTTGGACCATTCTGGTGCAATAGGAAGAAGATATAGAAGATTAGATGAGGTGGGGGCGCCATTTGCCATAACAATTGATCATCAGACATTGGAAGATAATACCGTTACAATACGAAATCGTGATTCTATGAGTCAGGAAAGAATAAAGATTTCAGATATTGATGCTCATCTTGCAAGAGCAACTGCGTTTCCAGAATAATTTAGTAAACTTGCTCAAATTAAAAACAAGTTAATGATTTTATTAGATACAGATCTATTCATGCATTGTTGAGAATCAGAAATGATAATCAGATAATTTCTTTTTAAAAAGGAAGTATCAATACAACTCATGACAGAATTTTGTGAAAATTGTGGCAAGCCAATGGATCTATGGGATGCTACACACTGTTCTGAAGAGTGCATTTTGGAAAGCATAAAAAATAGTAAATCTTTGAGTGAGAGTGATAGAATAGACAGACTAATCAAAGAGATGAGGGTCAAGAGAAGATACGATATCAATCTGCTGGAAACTCTACGTTAAAAAATTTCAATATTGAAATTGCATATAATTATCACAATTCTTGGATGAAGAGTCCAGTTCATCTTAAAGCATAGATAAATCTCACTAGTGATAGCAAGCAAAATCCTTTTTCAATCAAGATGTTATAATTAGAATATGCGTAAGAAAATAGTAGGCATTATCACCTGCCAAATTTTGCTAATTGTATCAAGCTATTTGATTCTAGTATTTTTTGAAAATCAATCAACCTATCTAGGTAATTCCATCAACATAAGTGGCAAGAATAGATTTTTTGGAGAACTGTTATACCAAAAAACAATAAACTATATTCTCACAAATAATCAAAATCCACCAACAGATATAATCAAAAATATAGATAATAACATCAAGACTCTTTCACAGGGTGGAACCATTTCGGAACAGGTAATGGTTATGCCACAAAATCAAGTCATTGTAATGGCAGTACCCTCAAAGTTTTCAGATGATCTTGGTAAACTTGCCAATAATTGGAGTACATACAAAACCTATGTTATGTCTGAGATGTATTCAATAAAAAATAAGAACATTCTAAATGATCAGGATCTTGAAAGCCAGAGATCCAAATTCATCACCAGTGCAGACCAGATAACCAATGATCTCTCAAATTATTCCAAAGAACTCGTAGGAAATATGACAATATTACAGATAACACTACTTGGAATTAATGTAACAGCACATATTTTGTTATTAAGAATTATTTTGAGATTGATCAGGGAAGAACAGACAAAAAAGATTCTGTTACAACAAATATCTGATAAAAATAAAGAACTAGAGTTTGAAAGCAAGTTTGCGTTGCTTCAAAAAGACATATCCCAATCATTTATTGCAGATATGGAAGACAAACTGCATGAGCTCAATGAACAAGTTAATTTGATGCGCGAAGGCAAAGATTTTGAGAAAAACAACAGGATTGTTAGGGAAATATTTCAGAGATTATTTGTTAAGATTCAACAACTGGCTCTATCAACAATAGAATTAGAAAACAAAACATCAGACTATGAGCAATTAATAAAAAAACTCAGAGATAACATATTTGTCTTCTCAAATAGTAACAACAAATTAGCCAAGGTAAAAAAATCAGAAGATTTAGTTTCAGTAATCCAGTCATACATAGACATAGTAAATCTGATGATTTATGAGCAAAGTATACCACCTAAATTAGGCAAAAATCTCACGGATGCACTTAAGGAGATAGTTGAACATCTTATGCTGAAAACTTCCAAGCCATAATTGTGGTATTATACGTCTGGACGATATGAATAACCAATAGCTTATCTTTCTCTGTTCGTAATTATAAATAATGCAGACTATAGTATGGGTTCCTGTCCTATTTACAGTCTTATTTTGTACGTTTATTTCTATAAATGATGCACGGGCACAAGATTCCTATGCTGTTCCTTCATGGACAAAGGAGATTTCAGATTTCTGGACGCAAGGCAGGTTATCTGACACCGAGTTTGTAAATGCTTTTCAGTATCTGACAGATAATAAGATAGTCACGGTTCCCAGTTTAAAATTTGAAAGTGTATCATTTGATAAAAAATTAGAATATACCAAGACACTTTCATCTTTTCTTTGGAGTGAAAATGCAGAACCTGTTAGCCCGGACAAGACAGACTCGCAATCAGTTACACATTACATCTATGTTCAACCTATTCCTGATACAACACAGTTTACAAGCGATCTAGTTTTAAAATCGACAAATTATTGGAGTGAGCGGACTGGTTCAAAATTCAGTATTGTTTCAGATCCCATGGATGCAACAATCAATGTAACATGGCTAACAGAACCTCATTCTGAATATATCGGTTACACCATAGGGAAAACTGCAGAGGTGTCAATTGGAGATAGTAAATGTGATGGAACATGGCATGCATATAATATGGATTTTATTTCATCCACACTTAGTCATGAATTAGGTCATGCACTAGGATTTGGGCACAGTACCAACAAGGATGACATAATGTATCCCGTTATTCCTAATGCAAAATATGCTCCCATAATCCAAACATTGACCCTTGAGCCAGATCAACCAGTGTTTGTTCATACATGTACTTTTGGTCAAAAAGGAACATTTCATTACATAATAAATTCAGATGATCAGAAGGATCCCATCAAGATATTTTTTGTACCTTCCAAGATGGAATTTAATAAATTTCGTGAAGGTCAAGTATTCAACCATTACACAAATGAAGGGTGCTTTGGCACACAAAGCAGTTCCTACTATAGTGCATGTGCAAATGTTTCAAGAGATGGGGGATTATTGATATCATCGTCTAGTCATGACACTCAAAGAATCACCGTCACTTTGGAAGAAGAGTAGACAGACGTAAAGTCTTCTGGGAAGACTAATTTTAGTATAAATATAATACCAAACCGGATATCTCAGAAATAAAATGGGAGAAAACTGGACATGTGGTATGATATGCGG
>JAGWGA010000210.1 GCA_028867675.1 Nitrososphaerota archaeon
CCTTCATCTTTTCATTTTCTAGATCCAGCTGATGTACAAACTAGATCTGAAGAATTCAAAGAAATGCTGCCTAAACTTGCAGAGCATCTAGATTCTCTATGTATTAATGAGAATGAATGCAATATTCTTCTCACACAATCTGGATTGGACACAATTTCAGGAGAAAAAGAGACCAAGAAACTCGTACTTGAATTGGCACAGAGGTATTCGATACCAATTGATCTTCATACGGGTACAGGCTCATATTGGTCAAATGGCCAAAAGGTAGAATTTGCCAAGTCCTTTCAAGTGACACCTAAATTTGTAACAGGAGCTGGAGATGTTTGGGATGCTGCAAATCTACTTGGTTATCTTGTCGACTTGGATGCTTCTGAAAGGTTAGGATTTGCAAATGGCGCAGCTGCCTTGTATGTTAGTAGCCCACTTGGGATTCCGCCTACCATGGATGAGGTTCTATCATTTGTCAAGGCTAATAGTCCATAAGCAGGTAATTATTGCATAAAATCGATGAAATTACCATATCA
>JAGWGA010000211.1 GCA_028867675.1 Nitrososphaerota archaeon
AGAATTGATCTTAGGTTCTTACTTGGTCTATAACCTGTCTCGCTTTTCTCTACAAGGCCTGAATTTTCCAATCTATGCAGAGCTCTGGATAGACTTTGCTGGTGCATTCCCAGTTTTCTTGCCAAGCCATTGAAAGTATACTGATTATCAGCTAAATCATTATCTTGATTTAATATCGACAAAACTTTCTTGTCATTTGCTTGAAAGTCATCAAGCGATATTCCAGTAGAGTCATCAATTATGAGTTGCACTATCTTGTCATCTAGTGTTATTTCTTTTTCCTCCTTTTTTTCCTCAATCTCAGTCTTGATTTCTTTGTTTTCCATTTTTTCTATCCCATAATGAGCTTGCTACTTATTTAAGGATAGGCGACATTATCGCGCTATCTTCTTCCTGTCTTGTCACCATATTGGTCAAAGATTTGTACAGTATGTTTAGTCTATTTTTTCTTGACCTTGCATTTCTTGAGCTTAGTCTTAATTTATTATTGCAGCACGGACAGCGATACAGAGGATACGAATT
>JAGWGA010000212.1 GCA_028867675.1 Nitrososphaerota archaeon
CTTTTGTCAGCGCCTCCAAATCCGCCCCGACAAATCCGTGAGTAACTGATGCAAGCTCATCAAGGTTTACATCTTTTGCAAGAGGCATGCCTCTTGTATGTATCTTAAGAATTGACAATCTTCCCTCCTTTCTCGGAACAGAGATTTCTATTTCCCTGTCAAATCTTCCGGGCCTTCTTAGTGCAGGGTCAATTGAGTTTATCCTGTTTGTAGCCCCGATAACAATAACCTTCCCACGGCTTTTCAATCCGTCCATCATTGTAAGAATCTGCGATACAACTCTTCTTTCAACTTCTCCTGTGACTTCCTCTCTTTTTGGCGCTATGGCGTCGATCTCATCTATGAAGATAATAGATGGTGCTGTCTTTTTTTCTTCTTCGAATATATCCCTTATCTTTTTTTCAGATTCCCCGTAGAATTTTGACATTATTTCCGGCCCGTTTAACAAGATGAAATTTGCCTCTGATTCTGTTGCAACGGCCTTTGCGAGCAAAGTCTTTCCTGTTCCGGGCGGGCCATGAA
>JAGWGA010000213.1 GCA_028867675.1 Nitrososphaerota archaeon
AGGTGGTGGGATACCCACAATCTTTTGGGCAGACGGAATTGCATTTCATTTTTCTACTTTTCCAGACACTGAAACTACAGTACAGGAAAAGATCAAAGGAAAGATCCACTATTCATCTGTAACATTTGCAGTCAAGGAAAAGTTTGAGCGACAGGTGGTAAAAGAGGGAGGTACTGTGAACTTTACAGACGTTGGCCACAACGAGATATTTAGCAAGCTGATAAGCAAGCTCAAGGCAGAGTCCAAGTTCAAGGGAAGCTAGTTCTTCTTTACTTTGCGGTACACCAGAGCGATTCCTGATACTACAAGTGCTGCGCCTATGGCAAAAAAGTATGGCGGATTTGACTCCATTGGCACCAGGAAGAATCCGGCAGTAATCATGGCAAGGTAAAACAGCATCTCAAAATCAAAGTCCCACGCCATTCAATGAGCCTGAGATCTTCCATAGTATAAATGGCACTGCTAATTTTCGAGATGATATAAAATGCGCATAGAGTTTTTTGCACTATTTTTAGCAAT
>JAGWGA010000214.1 GCA_028867675.1 Nitrososphaerota archaeon
CAAGTTTAAATTATTGACGAGGTATCAGTTAGTATGCTAAACAGAGCGATGTTAGTCTTTGACAACAGCATCAAGTCAGAGGCTACAAGAAAGGCTTACCATCATGCTCTTAAAAAATTCTGTGAATGGGCTAAGATTTCGTTTTCGCAAAAATTCACCCGTCCTTACGGACACCCTCTTTTTGCTACAAACTTTACCCTTTGGGCGTTGCTACCACGTCCTAAAGGACGTTCATGGTTGCATGCAACCATGTAGCAACGTCTCCCCTCCATAACCGCTCAGCGTTGCTAACGCAACGCTTCGGGCTTCGCAACCCTTCGGGTTGCTCGTCCTCGCTTCGCTCGGATTATGCCAACTCGCAGGGTCTCCGCTTCGCTCCGCACTTCTTCAACTTCGTTGATAGTCGTTTGGCAGGGGTTTCGCTTTCAGCGACCTACTTTTAGCAACTTCGTGCAAAAGTAGGCAAAAAGGGGTCGTTCTAAGATTGTGTTAGAAAAGTATGATATGCACGATAATT
>JAGWGA010000215.1 GCA_028867675.1 Nitrososphaerota archaeon
GAAACCACAGGAAACTTGGAATATCAAGACAAGTCAGCCAATATGAAATTCCATAGTGACAAGATCTCATTCTTGTCTGTTATCTCCACAAGTTCAGAAGCTACAATCGTTGGAACTACAAATGATGATATGCAAGACAAATCTGGGACACAAGGATCCAATCACACCTTCCTTGCAACAATATCAGATCCTGACAAGACAGGAAACCACGACACATTTTCTATTGTAGTTACTGGCAGTACAGGCAATGTAGTATACCAGAAATCTGGAACTGTTCAGGGACACATCGAGATACACAAGATAAATAATGAAGAAGATCACAAAAATGATAACCACCAAGACAACAATGATCATCACGATAACAACTCAGGTTAAGTTTCAAAATAAAAAATTGGAAAGGAGTTTTGTAGCTACTCCGATTCAGCTTCTGCACTTTTTGTGTAAAATTGTTTTCACAAACCCACCGTTCTCGTTTCGACAGTCAAGAAGAGAACCTCAAGGGCCCGTCTATACTCTT
>JAGWGA010000216.1 GCA_028867675.1 Nitrososphaerota archaeon
TGGATAGATTACGAAATTCTTTTTGAGCCCAAAGTTCTACAAGATTTCTTGTTCCACTTTTTATTCTTGTAAATCGTGGGTCTCCCGTAAGATATGGAAATCTCTTTTTAAAATTAGAAGTGGTAACAAGATAAATTTTCACTGCCAGGTCTTGACCTGAGGGTGCAACAGCCCAATATGTCTGAGATTCTTTTCCAGCACCTATTGCTCCGTTCACATATGAGATTGTTCCGTTATTAATCAGCCTTGAGAGTGTCATTACCGTAGTCTTGTCAAAGACTGCCTCAAGCACCTTATCTTTGTCAAATATGTCCTTCTCAGTTTTTCGTGCCCTTTCTTTTTCTGCCAATCGGAGATTCATCTTTTTTGCCATCTTGTTTTGTAAGCCCATCTCATTATCCCCAGCAGCATCATAATCATCAAGTTCTTCTATTGGTTCTTCTGTTACATCAGAGGATAATCCATCATCCTCAAAATCATCAACAGTATCTTCATCCATCCAAACTTTCACCTAATA
>JAGWGA010000217.1:0-233 GCA_028867675.1 Nitrososphaerota archaeon
GGCAATAGGACAGTATGTGAGGACAAGTGGAGTTACATGGATAAAAGAAGCTCAATCCTTTGGGATTCCTGCAGAGTGTTACAACGAAATACAAAACTATGCATTTTATTCTCCAAATAATTATGTCATAAAAAAGGGTCAGACAGCTCATGCTGCAGTGCTTGATGTGCGAAAGACATACCAGTTTCTTGCATATGAAGCAGCAGGCAAGGGTGCTGATATTTTTCTTCGAA
>JAGWGA010000217.1:243-511 GCA_028867675.1 Nitrososphaerota archaeon
CTGATGTGGTGCAAAACAATGGTATGATAGCTGGAGTCAAGGCAACATCACTAAAAGAAGAATTACAATTTAACGCCAAACTTGTAATTGACGCAAGCGGTTTCTATTCTGTTGTAGGAAGAACAATGGGAATTGTTCCCTCGTGGAAGAGATTTGGTGCGGGTGCAGAATATGAGGCATATGTTGATAACACAAGTCCTGACACATGGCATCTCATGGTCGGCTCACAATATTCTCCTGCTGGCTATGCATGGGTATTTCCTCTTGG
>JAGWGA010000218.1 GCA_028867675.1 Nitrososphaerota archaeon
GATCTAGTAAAGGCAGAAAAATTTGCTATAATAGGAGAACTTTCAGCTAGACTGGCACACGACCTAAGAAACCCACTCTCGGTCATAAAAAACACCATGGATGTAATGTCAGCTAAACAGAATATGAAAATAGAGGAACGACTACAACATATTGCAAGATTTAAGAGGGCAGTTCAGCGTATGTCGCATCAGATAGATGATGTACTAGACTTTGTGAAAAAAACCGAGATGGTATTGCATGATGCCTCATTGCGTTCGATAATGGACAATGCAATTAATGTTATTCTAATTCCGCCTAATATCAAAATATTTCTACCACCAAATGATGTTTCTATAATATGTGATTCTAGAAAATTAGAGGCCGTTTTCTCAAATATAATACTAAATGCAATTCAAGCTACAAACGACAACGGTGAGGTAAAAATACGAATAATAGATATTGGTTCTAATGTTAAAATTGAATTTGAAGATACTGGTAATGGAATCCCTGCCACTACAATCCAAAAAAT
>JAGWGA010000219.1 GCA_028867675.1 Nitrososphaerota archaeon
GTCTGCACTTTTAGCTATGTAGATGTCATAGGTGCCAGGAGTGTTGTCAACCCAGCTTACGTATACATTATCATTATCAGATGATATTTGTGGCCAGCCAGATGCGCCAGGAGTGTTGCTGACATTTATGGGCGTACCAAATGTTTGTCCACCATCACTACTTTTTGCAAGGAGAATGTCATAGTTTTTCTCTGTAATGACATTAGTCCATGCTACGTAAACGTTGTTTCCTACAACAGCAAATTGCGGGTATCCAGAATCTTGCGTATTTCCGCTCACATTGACTGGTTTTGCAAATGTAGCGCCACCGTCAGTGCTTTTTGCAAATAAAATATCAAAATTGCCAGGACTGTTATCCATCCATACTGCATAGACATCATTTCCATTGACTATCATTTGTGGGGCTCCAGAATCTCCAGCATTATTACTAATGTTAGTTGGAATACTGTTGAAGGTGTTTCCAGAATCATTGCTGCTAGTTATGAATATATCAAAATTCTTTGCGCTA
>JAGWGA010000021.1 GCA_028867675.1 Nitrososphaerota archaeon
CATGAAATTCAATGATAACATTCTTTGCATCTTCCAGACAGTCAATTAACCAATATGGATTACTACCTATGTTGGAAGTCTGCGGAATTTCTACTTTATCCATATCTGTTACCATACTAATGTATGGTGCATCTGCGGGAGAAGCTGTTTTGATTTCATTTGGAGGAACAGCTGTAGTAGAATTTGAAAATGAATCTGCTTTTACATATTCAACATTTTCTAGCATCGAACATCGGTGTCTTTGGGGAGAAAAATGGTCTAAACAGTATACGTATCCGCATAATTTGCAAGATTTGCTTAAGGACGCATCCACTTTGGCTCCATCATATGTGCAATAGTTGTCCGTGATTTTGTGTAAGTATGATATAAAATAAAGTTGGCTATTTAGGGATTTGACTAAAAGGCATAGGACGTCTAAGTTAGGTATGAGGAAACGTATTTTGTTTAAGATACATTACTTTCTTATTTAGAATGCATTAATGATAAATTTCTCTGATAACATACCTAGTATTACAACATTTGCCAAAATTCTTTTCATGGATTGATCCAAAATACTTCCCCCATACAACTTATGAATGCTGAAAAATGTACATTTATTGTTGTCATTAGGTAAAATAGTAAAAAATGCTAAAGATAATGAATTTACAAAATTATTAATCGTTTTAGTTGTTTTTATGGCAAGTGTTGGATTTTTCATGGAACAATCCTCTGCTCAAACCCCTGGAACCCCGGACCAACCATTGGGGTTTACAGCTGTTGCTATATCTCCGACAAGTGCTAGTCTCAACTGGAGCCCCCCACAAAATAACGGCGGTGCGCCTGTTACAGGTTATGAAATAGATTATAGAATTGTTCCATCAACAACATATACCAATCTTGCAACACTTGGTAATGTAACATCATTTACTCATGTCAATCTAATTACAGGTAAGACATACCTTTATCGAGTATCTGCAATTAATTCAAACGGTACAGGAACTCCATCACCAGAAGCATTAGTGACTCCAACTAGTAGTTCGGCACCTCCTAAGAATATAGCTCCCAATTCACCACAGAGTCTTACCGCATCAATCTATTCTTCAACTCAGATAAACCTCTCATGGAACCCTCCAATATCTAACGGAGGACCCCCAGTAACAGGCTACAAGATAGACTACATGTTAGATTCTGCAAATTTCACCAATCTAGTCTCAAACTCAGGAAGCTCGTTTACTGCGTATTCTCATACAGGCCTACAGGTAGGGCATACATACTCTTACAGGGTATTTGCAATAAATTCTATCGGCACAAGTAATTCATCAAATACTGCATCAGCCACAACAGTACAAATTACCACAGTTCCAGGTTCACCAATTCTTAGCGTAAACCCTTCTTCTGCCACAAGTGTAAGTTTGTCATGGACCCCACCAACAAATGATGGAGGTTCAGCAATTATAGGATATAAAATAGAATTTAGTAATGGAACATCTCAATATACTGTTCTTGTAGCAAATACTGGAAACACTCAAACTGCATATCTTCACAATGGTCTGGTTACAGGTCAAACTTACACATATCGTGTCACTGCCATCAATTCAATCGGTACAGGAAATCCATCCAACATTGAAACTGCACAACCGCAAGAAACACTAACCCCCACAATCACTATGGCTGTTCCTATATCTCCAACTCAGATAAGCCTGTCATGGATTCCACCATCACAGACGTATGGTCAAGTCGTTAATGGATATAGAATTGATCAAGTAATTAACGGCGCCTTAATTTTTGTAGATAGTGCTGGAGTAACATCTACAACATATACGGTTCCAAATCTCACTACAGGTAAAACATATGCCTTTGCAGTAACGGCATTACTATCAGGAGGTTCTGAAACTAATCCATCTCCTTTTGTATCTGCAATGCCTACAAGTACATCATCAGCACCCACTCCATCAGGTCAACCAGCATCGCAAAATTCAGTACCACAACAAAATCAAGCATTACCAGATCCGCCCACAGGTCTTAACGCGGTAATGATTTCACAAAATACAGTAAAACTTTCTTGGGTTATGCCATCTAACAATGGCAAACTTCCAGTCACAGGATTCAAGATAGAAACAAAGACAGATACATCTGGAATATGGTCTCTAGTTACCTCCAATATTGGGGTTCAGACATCGTTTGTCAAATCAGGACTTCAGGCTGGTACGACCTACTTTTATCGGATCTCTTCAATAAGCAGTATAGGTACAGGCCAACCTTCAATTGAAGTATCCATCAATCCATCACCAAATACTAATCAGACTTCCATAGCACCATCATCCCCTGTAGCAGCACTGCAACAATCGCAGGGGATGATTCCAGTCATTAATACCACATCAACAATAAGTTATCAAATCATCGGAGGTCAAATATCAGGTGCAAGTGTCAATCCAGGAACATTTTCGTTAAACATCAATTTGAAGACAAATACTGGAGGAATAATATCTGTCCAGATTCCAAGAGATATGATGGATGCAAAAAAACTTGATGGGACAGATGAGGCATACATTATAACAGATGACAAGAATATTGCAAAGTTTAACGAAACAAAGACTAGTTCTTACAGAACACTTGTAATATCATTTCCTACAAATACCGGACAGATATCAATTTATGGAACATCCGTAGTACCTGAATTTCCAATTGTATTAGTAGCATTTGTCTTAGCATTTATTCCAGTGATTGCATTTTCCAAAATAATTATCAAATACTAAATCGATCTCAAGACAGATCATAAATCAAATAGATTTCCAATATTTCCTAGGATCTTTATGCCACTTTACTAATTCATTTTTTTCTTCTTCACTAATGTAACTTCTTTTTTCTGCAACTGCAATCAGATTAGAGAAAGTAAGCAAAGGATGCATTTTACATTTTGTTCGCATAAAGTTCTTTTTTGCAACATCAAGATCATATGTGAAGATAAATACACAGTCATTGACTTTTCCCCCATTTCTCCGAACAGCCTTGATTGCAGATATTGCACTACTCCCAGTACTGATAAGATCTTCAATCACTAACACTTTACTTCCCTTTTGTATATCTCCCTCTATCTGTCTTTTTTTGCCATAACCCTTTGGTTCAGGTCTGATGTATATCATAGGTTTGTTTAGTCTCTCAGCAACTAATGCAGCCCATGGAATTCCCGCAGTTGATACACCCCCAACAATATCAAAATTCAATTTTTTTGCAATCTTTACTACCTCATCAACAACAACTCTTCTTTTGTTTGGATAACTAATCAGACGCCTATTATCGCAGTACATGGGACCTTTGATTCCTGAAATAAAAGTGTACAAATATGGTTTTGTAAAACTAAAAGTCACTGCTTTGATATCAAGCAGCATATCAGCGATATTTTTTGAAATATTAATTTTCATCAGACAACCATTACTAGATACAACAAATCCATGTATCTCTTTCTAAATAATTACATCATACATGAAGAAGACCAAAAACTAGAAAATTTACTCGTCAATATGACAGATACAATATTCAGAACCCACAGGCTAACTTCTTGTCGCAGGAATTCTTACAAGAATATCTAGTCTTTTTGCAATGAGGGTTTAGCGTTATGCTTTATGTAAAGAAATTAACGCCTTCCCACGTAGTGGTGTAGAGTAGAGATGGACTTGTTAGTATTGGCAATACTGTTAATCAATTATAGTTTTAGGATCTGGAAAAATATAGGTGTCACATACATTTAAGAAAATTCTAGATTTCTTTAATAATTTTCACTTTATTATTCATCATAAAATTCTGCATATTTTTTCCAATCATGTTTTGAAAAACATTGACAGTACTTTAGAATTAGAAGTCAAATTGCCTCGATCGGTGTCATATGGCGTCACAGCATAGTTCCCATAAATAGCAATATCTACAATATTTTTCCTCAATTAAGATATTTTCCTCACAGAGTGTTAGGAAAATTCTACCCATAATTTATCAACAGTACCGTACAAATTCATACATGCCTAGAAAAGAATACAAGACAATTACTGTAAAAATTGAAGCGTTTCAGCAGTTTGCAAATGCAATTAAAAAGGCAAGAAAAGAAGACCCGAATTTGGACAATAGTACATTTCTAGCTTCTCTTGTCAGTAAAAGTCAAAAAACAAAGAGAAACAATTTATAAAATTAGCCTTTCTCAGACCTAGTAAATCTAAAGCATATACTATCTAGTGTATACATTGCAAACAGACACTAGTACAAATACAACCAAGAATAATCAGGAGCTAATGAAACAGAGTGTACAAACAATCAGAAAATCAACATGCCCACTTTGTAAAAAAGAAACCACTCTAAAATGGGATTCAAAGTATAATTCTTACAAAGGAATATGCAATAAGTGTATTATTAGTTGGCATGACCCAAGACGCAGATTGACTGGATGGATGAGACAAGTTATCAACAGCACAGTAATTTTGTCATATCAAAAAGTCTAGATCGGTTTTAATTTCATCATAAATTAAAAATTACAGTTCATAAATTTTCAAGAATTGCAATTATGAAAAATATGTCTTAATTGTGTGCCTTAATATCTACAGATTCACTCAAGCTTATCGAAAGGTGTTTTGGAACATAAGCTGCTACAGTAGTGGAATTGGTACTGGTAGGAACTGTTGAGTTTGTGCCAGATGTAATTGCAGATACTGGTGTTTTATTCCATATCTTGGAAAGATTAACTGTAACGTCAAATCCCGCCAAGGTTCCAGACAGTATTGAAACAGTTTGTTGGCTAGCATTCAAATCTACTGAGAATCTTGCAGTATCACCTACTTTAAAGACACCTGATTGCCCTGCATCAGTCACTGTAGAAAGGAGACATATCGATGCAGGCGTAGCACATGCAGTACTTGAAGATACAGAGACACGGGTAAGTGCTCTACCTGCTGGAGATTGGACAATAATGGCGCCCTTATCACCATTTATGATAGACCACATTATTGCACCGTGAAAGTTACTACTTTCAGCAATTATCCCTTTTGTAGAAAATTTTAAAGTATTAGACGGAGTTTGCGCAAATGCAGTATTCATCAACGGTAATACAGTTACACTGATGATTAGAAATACAATAAAACTACCAAGTAGTTTGGATGTCAACATTCTATGTTGGAGTTGCTAGTCTAAAAATCTATAGAGGTGAATTTTTGTGAAGAATTTAGGTTGGTTTCATCAATATTTTTCCAAACAAGTTTCCCTTCAACATCTTGGTGTGAGCGTCTACTGCATCTTCAAACGAATAGATAGAATCAACTATTGATTTTAACTTCCCCTTTGACATCCAAAAAATTCCAGATTCAAGCTCTGCCCGTGTTCCTTGAGTAGAACCCAGAATGTTTGTTCCTTTGAAAAATATATGCCTTAGATCGGTGTTTACATCATAACCAGTAGTAGCACCGGTTGTAACAAGAGTTGCACCATATTTTAGCAGTGTAAGCTCTTTGTTCCAATGTGTTCCTCCAATATGCTCAAAGATCACATCAATTCCAGGACTTGATTGCTTCTTTTTTGCCAGTTCCTTTGAGATCATAAAGACTTGTTTATGCCAATCTTCTTGTCTGTGATCTACTACAAAGTCTGCACCAAGTTTTAGACATTCTTCTAGTTTGTTTTGACTTGCAGTTGCAATCACATCACAACCATAAAGTTTGGCAATCTGTATTCCAAAAGTTCCCATCCCCGAACCTCCGCCCATAATAAGTACAGTCTGTTCAGGTCTGATCTTTGCCCTTCCAACAAGCATATGCCATGATGTTGTCATGGTCATGGATGCAGCTGCTGCATCTTCATAGCTTACATTATCAGGAATTTTCACAACATTTACTTCAGGAAGATGCGCATATTCACAATATCCTCCCCACAAAGGTCCTGTTTGAAATCCCCAAATTTTTCTATATCGACAATCATATTCACGTCCTTCTGTACATGCAATACAAACCCTACAAGAGAGATTCCCATGAGATACTACCCTATCCCCAATCTTAATTGTTGTAACATCATCTCCAACTGCAATAACCTGTCCTGCTGCATCAGTTCCAGAAATATGAGGCATTGGAATTTGAATTGGTTTTCCACGCATTGCCCATATATCATCATGATTTAGGCCTGCAAACATTACTTTGAAAACTACTTCGTTTGATTTTGGCATAGGTTCTGGTACATCTTTTATTTTCAAGATTTTTTTATAATCATCATCGGGAGCATACTCTTCGTATATTAGAGCTTTCACATATCAGAACAATGATTCTGGCAATATTAAGAAATGGATCATATCATATTTGCAATAAAGTATTGTTTTAAAACTAGATCAGAAATCAATTCAAATAATCATTTGACAATCAGGTAACGTGGATCAATACCTTTTTCAGAAATATTAAAACATTCATCTCCTGTATTTTTTTTAGAGTAAGATAGCATCAATATTTTTGATATGATACTAGGATTTTCTTCTATTATAACAAACATGTTATTTCCTTCATATTTCACCTTGATACTATCCAGCCTACTACGGAATAGCTTACTTTTCTTTCCATCAGGAGTTATGGCATAATTTTCAATTCCAAGTAATCCATCTTTCATCATTGAAGTGATCTTTCTATGTGTGGTTGTACGTGAAAGACCAGTCTCTTTTATTACATCATTCATGGTTTTTGCAGTTTTACTAGTGCAATGAATTATTTGCATAACATCCTGATCAAATAATGCATTTAGTACCGTATGATAGAATTTTTCACCATTACGACTCATTGATTTTCCCTCATCATTGTAATAATTGAGGCATTATTTTGATTTAAGATATCATTTTTACATAATGAACGAACAATGTGTCTAGATAATTAAAACCCCATCGAGTTATAGGAAAATCAGAAATTCTCCATTTTCGAATAAGGTAATCATCAGATCTATTCAAAAAACATTACACCATTACTTCGATATATACACGTATTTTCTCATTATGAATAAGCTTCAATTATTATATGAAAATCAAATTAAGATATAGTAAACAAATTTGAATAGATGAAAAATTACTCGTACAAACGTTTTGTAAAATTAAAAACAAGAACATTTCTATGAACTGATTTTTCATCTATTCTAATATTTAGAGATTCCAAGATGTTTGTTACATACATTACAAGGAATTTGGTCCATTTAGTACCCAACTGTGTTTCAAATACTAGCCTATATTTTTCATTTTTTACATCATTTGAAAAACTATACCAACCACAGTATTTTCCCATCATCACAAAATGATTCTCAATTATTTCTTTTAGGCCATATGATATGCCTTGAATTGCAAACAATTTTTTTATTGCATCAGGTCCTTCTCGTGCAATTTCCTCAAGATCCACATCATCAATTTTATCCATAATTCTTGAAAATAGAAAATCAGACATTGTTACTGCAGGTAATGCGTTAATTTGCATATCAAATGACACATTTTTAAAAAGAATTTTTGTAATTAATGCATTTAATGGAAGATCTCTTTTTTCTGCCTCTTTTTTCAAAGTAGAAGATACAGAATTTGGTAGTCGAAGCGTAATTCGCTGGGCACCAGATTTGGCTTCAACGTCCATCATCATTGTTTTGATATAGGACTCATTTTACTATTTAAATCGGTAGACAAATTCCATTTTTTGAAAATTAGAACTCATAGAGTGTCACCTATATTCATCCCCACAGTCACCTATTGTTGCAAATAGATCGTTAGATTTTGATGTAACTGATTTTATTTTTTCAAGATCTTCTGTTCCAATATGTAATGAAAAAACTTTGGAGTTATCTAATTTATGGTCAGAAATACCAAGCCGGACACCAATTATTATTCCTGCAACTGCAGGCTTGTCCAGAATATATCTAGTTGCAACATTTGCAATACTAACACCGTAATTTTTTGCAATATCTTTCAATACAACCAAGAGTTCTTGAAATAAACTCCATCCTCCCCATGCATCAATCATGTTCTTGTATTTTTGAAGGCTGTATGTATTCAGATTTGATTTTGAGGGCTCTGCTTTTCCAACATATTTTTCAGACAAGAATCCGCCACAAAGTGTTCCATAGGTTAAAAGATGTATCTTATTTTGTAGGCAAAATTCAGTCATCTGAACTTGAGGTCTTTGGTCAATTATAGAATACTGGACTTGATTTGATACAAGTCTGAATCCCTGTTCTAGCATTATTTTCATTCTTTCTGTATCAAAATTTGTAAGACCAATGTGCCGTATCTTGCCCTCATCATGAAGCTTTGATAGATGGTATAGCACATCAATGTATCTCGTATCATTATAATCCCACCAATGAAACTGGAGTACGTCTATTGATTTTACATGCATTCGTTTAATTGATTTTTCTACATAATGCTCAACTATGGTTCTGCTCATCGGTCCGGGATTTGGAACAAATTTTGTTAATGCTTGTATTTTTTCAAGTTCGTCCTTGCCTCTTTGTTTTTCCATTCTTTTTCTAAATTCGCCAAGATATTCTTCAGCAGGTCCGTAAATGTCTGCCATATCCCAGGTAGTAAAACCAGAATCATGATACGAGAACATTTCAGATATTGCAGTTTCTGGATCTATATCACCATGACCACCAGCTACTTGCCACATTCCGTTTAGTATTCTAGAGATTTTCAGATCAGGGGCTAACTGGTAAGTAGTTTGCAAGGTCTCCATGAGATACTCAACAGGTATTCCTATTTGATAATGTTTCTAGTTACTACAGCAAAATCTTGCTCCATAACAGATAGAGATATCAATCAATTACAAAAAACAATCAAAAGACATGGAGAAAATTAAATGAATATATCATATGTCATAAGTAAAAAATCGAGCTACATAATTCCTATTGTACTATTTTTTGGTGCACTATTGATTTATTCGTATAATTTAGAAGGGCAGCCAAGGCATGGAGATGAGATAAACTATCTAGGATGGGCTGGAAATTATATCCATCTGATAAACAAGGAGGATTTTTCCAATCCATGTTTGATATCAATTGATAATTGTAATTCCTTGTACCACATACCAGCACATGGTGCAACTTACAGTCCATTACGAATGATTCTGATAGGTTTTCCTTTGAGTCTTGAACATCAAGATACTGGGAATTATTATGACTGGTCCTGTTATTGGTTTACTTGTTATGATTTTCATAAAGCACCTACAGTTGAGCAGATAGCTTCTGGCCGTTTACTCTCACCAGTCTTTGGTGCATTAACGGTAGTAGTTTCATTTCTTGTAGGAAAAACTCTCTTTAACAGAAATGTTGGAATAACATTCTCGCTTCTTTTCCTGTTCTACAATTTATGGATATGGTACAGTAGAACCATAATGACAGAGGTGCATTACATATTTTTTAGCATGTTTACATTACTACTTTTACTTTATTCTTTCAAGGCAGGACATCTTAAAATAAAATATTTAATTTTTAGTGCGATTTCATTTGGTTGTGCATTAACTTCAAAGCTATTATCTGTCGAGTTTTCTGTTTTATTCTTAGGAGTCATCTTATTAAATATCATATTTCAAAGACAATCAAATTCAGTTGTTGGAAAGAATCAGATTCTAAAAATCATTCTCATATCTTGTACATTCTTTCTAGTTTCAATATTTGCATTCTTGTTAACAGAACCAGGATTTTATAAAAATCCAATTCTTCAAATTATTTCTATGAAAACAGATATGGATAATTATAATCGAGATGTATGGTTTATTGCATATCCAACCATAGAGGGACTACAGCCTACTCGAATGCTATCACTATTTCATTATACTCTATTTCCAAGCCCCATAGAACATCAAATACCTGGAGCATATCCCAATTCGATTTTCAATCTGGGATGGAATAGTCCTCCTACCAATTCTAGTATAGCGCTAACTATCTTTTTCTTTATTGGATTTGGATATTTGATTCACAAAGTAAAAAAGCTTAAAGATTGCATACCAGAAGCACTTGTTCTAACTTGGTTTGTTAGCACCTTTTTTATGACTCTCATGATTGCAAGAGATTTTTCACTTGAGAGATATCTTTTACCATTTTTGATTTCAATCATCATGATTTCAGCGTATGGGGTTTGGAATTTTTCAAGAGGAATTTCAGACAACAGAACAAAAATTGCTTTTATCGCCTGTTTTCTAGTTGCTCATGGAGTTACCAGTATGTCATACTGGCAAAAAATTTATTTCTCACCAGGCATGTTTTGGACAAATCCACTACCATATGGAACCCTCCAAGAATCTCTTGCCAATCCATTCACACTAATTGCAAATATCATATTTGTGATATTTTTCATCTATCTTGTAATTATTCAATATAAAAATAAGAACAAGATAATAGCTTAAAGTTTTAATTTACTAGTTTTATTCTTCAGAATCATATTCTTCTAATCTATTTTTATTATAGTATAGTTTGTTATTCTCAATTTTTACAATAGAACCTATCATAAAACATAACTCGCTTCTTTTCCCACTAATATCTATTACAATAATAGATGAAACGTCATCGCATGGTACAGACACCAAGAGTATTGCATCCTTTTGATCATTTTGAGCTTCAGTCCAGCAGGCATTTGGTAAAATAGTTTTACATTCCATAAAATTAGGCAGTTCTATGTCTACAGACATGCAAGGATAGATTCATTGCCATTTATTATATATTATTCAGTTGGTTTTTTGTTAGCAATGTTAATTGTAGGATCAAAATTGATTGATGGATATTGATATACTTGCAATATTTTGTAAAATAGATGACATATGTCAGACGATGTGATTGATATAATTCAACACTTAATGGATGAGGGAATTGGAGATTTTCAGAGATTAGATCACATTCTGTCTAGTTTAAAGGCAGGAAAAAAAATCTACTTTTCGGATCAGAGATATTTAGAAGATTTGATCTCAAAAAACATTCAGACAGATGTAACTAGATTAAAAAATGAGATAAAAAATTCAGGCCGTACATCTGCAAACATACCTAATCCTCCACAAATTAAAACCAGTCCATTATGGTATTATTTGCCTCTTTTTTTTAGCATAATAGGAGGTACAATTTCTTATGCCGTGCTTAGAAAGACGGATATGAAGAAAGCTAAAAAGTGTTTTGCTTTTGGTCTAATATTATTTTTAATTCCAATTGTCACTTTTGCAATCTTAAATTTTGTGCCAGGCATGCAATATTCGTTATACATGGTTAAGACCAGTGCAAATGAGCAAAATCTCAAAATTCATGATATTGTTATAACAGATATCAGTACTCCTTTTGAAAATATCAAAGTTGGGGATCTCATCATTTTCTACAATCCAAATGGCCATGACAGAATTCTCCTACATCGTGTTGTAGAAATTCTTGACAAGAATCCATTTACTATCAAGACAAAAGGCGATAATAATTTAGATTCCGTATCAGGAATAGATTTTCCAATAACCAAGCAAGAATACATAGGCAGAGCGGTTTTTACAATTCCACAGGAAGGATACAATACCAGGATTGTTATAGAAAACATAGTTTTGATAACTATTACAACCATTATGGGATTTGGAGTTGTACAGCACGTCAGATACAGAAAGAAAATATCAATTAGATCAAAAAACGATTCTAATTTGTAATAAATTAAAGAAAGCCTCATTTGTAAGCACAGTCATATGAACTTGAGCAAAAAAGTTGGCAGACAAAGACAATGAAAAGTTACCAAGTGACAAGCTGACCCCAGATTATGGTTCACTATTAAGAGAGAGTGCAATTCTAACAACCTTTTCTGCATTGCTATTTGGATTCATACTAAATATTTCAATCAATCCTCCAACGGGTTTTATTTTAATTGACAAAATCATGATCCTTGTAGCATTATTTTCCATAACGATATCAACAGTACTCTTCATAATGCCAGTTATCTACCACCATTTAGAATTTCCATATCTAGATTTTGACAAATTTAAGAAAAGAACTCACAGATTCACATTATTTGGTGTGATCCCTGTAATGATTACATTATTCTTGGGTTTGCAGCTTGCAACCAGAGCACTAATAGGAAATTTCACAATATCGTCAATACTTGGCATAATACCTTTTGCACTCATCTATGTGTTTTACAAATTACGAAAATAAGATCCCGCACAATAAACATAGTATGATTGAAATATTTCATTGTCAATCTATTACCAGTTGAAAACATCCATTCTTGCAATAGTTTTAGTTGCAGGCTTTGCAGTGCTCACAGTATTTCTTGTAGTAAATTTTCTTCCAATAATCCCTACTGAAAAATATAACATATCAGTTGACCCGATATTGGTAAAAGACGAGATGGGAGCTGAAACGCATGTTGCCATAAAAAATACAGGCATGAATGCATTAACTAACATCGTAGTACATTATGGTGGAACTGCAAAATCAGATATCATTCCAGTACTCAATCCCGGTGAAAAGATATCACTCTCACCACCCGAGGGCAGCGAACTTGGAGCGGTGCAAGTTACAGCAGACCAAGGAATTAACATAACAAAAGAGTATAGGACTCCTGCAAGTGCTAGTTTTGTAGGAAATTCAGGCTATGGCGGATAGTACTAAGTTACTATATCGAATCAGCGTGTTTTTTTACAATCTTTATCAATTTAGTAGCTATCTTCTCAGCATCAGAGGTTGGTAGTACAGAACACAGAATTATTCCATACATTCCTAGTGGTAAAGTGATTCTCTTTGCTTTCTCGTATTTTGCCATAGCATATAGAGGCTCACCAAGTGTTCTATGAGATCTTCTTGTTACCCATCTCAGAGCTGCATCGGCTAATGATTTTTCTATGTCTTCTTTAGTTTGCAAACTTTTAGCCCCCTTTCTTTCTTTAAAAAAAGATTCAGTCCTGTAAGAAACAGCAACTAGTGTGATATCATTATCAGACCTCAATATCTCGTCGCAGATCTTTTCAAGAATCATGTTTTTTGCCCGAGAGAACCTCTCCTATATCATAACATTTTTCAGCAGAGTCAAATAATGCAATTGATCTATTTACCAGTTTAGGAGCATTAGTTCGATCATCATTTGCCTTCTCAACTAGAGATTGGGCAAAGTTTCTTAGTGCATTGGCCTTACTATACCAGGCATTTGCATATTCTGGATTTATCTCAATGGCTTTGTCATAGCAACTAATAGCTTCTTCGTATCTTTTCAATCGGGCTAAAACAATTCCTTTATTGTTCCAAGTGCCTATATGTTGTGGATCTTGTTCAAGTGCTTTATCATATGCAATTAACGCATCATCATTGTTTCCTTCTTTTGCACTTTGATTACCAGAACTATACCACGAGTTGTGATCGTTACTTACCATGTAAGATAATATCAAATCAGGGATATTTTAAGAACAAGATAGTAAGTAGGTGAATAACGCTTCATATATTTTTTGTAAGATAGCCATATTTCAGACAAATTTTGGATAAAATTCCATTTTGATTTCTTTTAAGCATTTCTTATTTTTCATACTAATTAGATATTAGCAAACACTTTGAGGTATAGATAGGATGAAAAGTGTAAAAATATCCTTCTTTTTCATATTTTTCATAGCGTCATTACTTGTAATTTCGTCTACGATTACAAATGCTTCTGCCACAAACGGATGGGCAAAATCTGAGAATCCACCACAAATTCGACATACTGCTACCAATCCAGGCAGTACCAAGATTTGCGGCGATCACATATGCGGTCCTTTTGAGAATATGAAAAAACCTCTTCAGAACATAACAAAACAAAGTCAATCAATTCATCTCATAAATCACACCAAGATAGAAAAAATACACAACAGTACTATAGCGCAAGAGTCAAAGGTAAATCCAGTTACAAAAAATATTCAAAAATTATGATAAATGCCAGAAAATTATTTCAAGTATAAATTCCAATTTTGAATAGATCAGATATTTTTAGAATAAGAATCAGGATGTTTAGATTTGTGTGCTCTCTCAATATGTACTTGGAATCCCTCATTTGAATAAAAAACAGTATTGCATTCTTTACATGTTGGCATGATTTGGTTTAGCATAGTTTTTGATTTATCATATATGATTGACATTTAGCTACACAGAGATCAAAATCATAGCTTCGATAGGGTTCATAGCCATATGATATTCGTAGCACAGAAATTGAAAAAATGAAACTGGAGAATTAATCTAGTTTTTGAGATTCTTCGACATCATCTATTTCTACGTCAACTTTTTCTTGCGAAATCTCTTCGGGGACTGTGTCTACATTGACAGATACAGTCTCGCTTGCTTCATTTGATTCGATTGAAACCATACTGGTTTTATGAAATCATTAGTTTAGAACATTATCCATATAGAATTAGACAGAATACGAGAGTTATGATGTAGATGGTAACATATGATATTGAAAAACACGCGACATAACTGAAGATTTCATCACAGATAACAAAAATTGTAGAATTATCTAATTGGAAGCGGTTTTGAGATATCTTCTATAGGCAGCAAAATATGAACTTCGGTACCCTTTCCTTTACCTTCAGATTCTGCCCAAATCTTTCCTCTATGATTTTCAATTATACCCTTACAGACAGATAGTCCAAGACCCGTGCCTCCATGTTCTCGGGTTAATTTAGTATCTACCTGATAGAATTTGACAAAGATTTGTTCAAGGTCGCTTTTAGATATCCCAACACCATTATCTTTGATAATTATTTTTGCGTTATTACCTGCCCTGTATGATTTGATGTGTATTTTACCTGTATCTTTTGAGATAAAGTCCAAGGCATTTGCAACAATATTTGACATTACCTGTTCAATTCTTATTTTATCACATGAACAAAAAAGAGCAGAGCCTAGATCTTTTGTGATAGTTATTCCCTTACGATCTGCACTTGGCCTCATTTTATCTACTGTTTCAATGATTATTTGAGACAGACTAAGAATTTCCTTGTGTAACACTAGTTGACCAAGTTCGATTTTTTGAGAATCCAATATATCAGAGATTAATTTTAATAACGAATTTGCACTTGAACGAATGATTTCAAGTCGCTCTTTTTGGGTTGCATTTAGAGATCCAAGTGCCTCTGAAAGTAAAATATCTGCATAACCCTTGATTGGAGCCAGAGGGGTTTTCAATTCATGAGTAATCATTGCCATAAATTCATCTTTTATTAGATTTAATTTCTTTAGTTCATCTAGTTGTTTTGCCAATTCTTCTTCTCTTGTTTTTATCTTATCTCTTGCACGATAGACATTAGTTAGATCGATTAATGCTGCATTTCTTCCAACTAGTTTTCCTTTAGCATCATAAACAGGAGTAGCATTAAGAAGAGTGGGAAAGACAACTCCATTCTTTCGTTTTAACCAGATCTCTTTGTTAGAAACTTCATAATTCTTTCTCCATTTCTTTAATTCAGATTTTAAAAAATTGATACTTTTATCTGCAGTATGAGCAAATACGGATTTGCCAATCACTTCTTTTTTTGTATAACCGAGTTTTTTTGCATAAGCGTTATTGCACAACAATATTTTTCCATTCTTATCCAATGTACGTTGAAGTACTGGCGAGTTTTCATATATTGTTTGATAGTCTAAGATGTCCAGATGAGATTTACTTTGTGGAGCAGGTTTTACTCTAGTACTTTTTTTTCTTGCCTTGATCATCAATGAATTAGTCTTCAAAATACTGACATTAACGTTACTGTGTTACTAATATACGAACAGTAGAGTGAAAATATTTTGATGAGATAAAAGATGAGATTTAGGGTACAATTTTCATGCATATGCCATAAATTTCAAGAGGCGGAGCCTGACCACGATGAGAGCCACCGGATGCACTTCCTGGAGTAGACCGTGCTGATACGAGCCATTTCTTACCGTCAGTAGAAGGACCATTTAGAAAAACAGACAAGCCATCCTTGAATGTAGACTTGTATCCCCCACCTGTTAGAGTTTCACCTTTATTGCAAGATATTTGTCCATTACTATCGTATGCACTTGAAGTGGAAGAATTTGTCCTAATTGTTGTCACCAGTCTTTCAGTAATTGGCAAATTTGACGTCAGTGCGTTTACGGACAATGTTACAATTGCAGCCAACCCGATACATAAAATTAAGAGTACCAGTTTTGTATTCATCATATTACAATCATCTTTGCCCCTAATAAGATATGATTGTTTTTTACAAGCTATAAAAAACATACTCCAAGTTTAAATTAGAATTATCCATACTCAGCCGTGTGTATAAGAAAACATTTACAATTCTTTTAATATTTTTGATATCATCATCGATTACATTTCAACATGTTAATGGATTAGATGTATCCTCAAAAACACATGCTCTTTCACCTTTACAACAATTCTTGATGAAAATTCCCATCAATCAGATAATCTGCCCAGATAATCTACAACTAGTTATGAAAAAAAGTGACGGAAGCCCAGCCTGTGTTAGAATAAACAATGTGTCAATATTGATAGAACGTGGTTGGGCAATTCATGTTTTACCAGAATATACAAAAAACGGTACCAAGAATTCAGACATGTTTGATGGAGGTCCACTTGGGATAAAAACAGAATCTGTAAGTTACTTTGATAACACTACCGGATATATTGCAAAACCAATTCAGGGGAATAATTTTCCAGGAGTAATTTTGATTCATGAATGGTGGGGTCTAAACGATAACATTAAGAGTATGGCAAGAGGTCTTGCATCTCACGGATACACTGTAATGGCAGTAGATCTTTACGCAGGGCAGGTTGCAACTACTCCTGACGGTGCAAGAAAACTCATGCTTTCTTTTGACGAACAAACAGGAATGTCAAATATTGGCGCGGCTGCAAATCTACTAAAACAGGACTATAACGTGACAAAGATTTCCACAATTGGATGGTGCTTTGGAGGAAGTCAGTCATTAAACTATGCACTGAGTGGTAACAAACTTGATGCAACTGTAATTTATTATGGCCAGCCAATTACAGATACAACCAAATTATCAGCAATCAAGTGGCCTGTATTGGGGTTTTTTGGTGAGAAGGACCAATCAATTTCAGTCTACAAAGTAAGAGAGTTCAAGTCAGCTCTTGATACCATAGGAGTAGAAAATGAGATTCATATCTATCCAGGATTAGGTCATGCTTTTGCAAATCCATCTGGTGCAAATTATGCGCCTGAAGAGACAAATGACGCATGGAATAAGACACTATCTTTTTTGGATAGCCATCTGAAAAGTTAGAAAATCATTTACCTGAACAATATTTTAGCCAGATATTATGAGATACGTCGTCATAGTAACGCATGCAATCTTCACAAAAAGAATCCCACTCTCCTATTTTCAATACATCAAAGAAATCTTTTGTCCATGCATAAGAGGGCGATTTCCTATATTGGAACTGTTGAATTGTAAAAATCTCTTTTTCTTGGAATTTATTTAGGCATTTTTTGCACAGGGCATTTTTCATTTTCTTTTTTTAGTAAACCCCGTATTTAGGAATTTGACATTACAAGAGATAAAGATATCAACTGACTTTTATTAAATAAAATCAAGTTGAATCAAAATACCATAGCAATAATTTGTGACTGTGATGACACACTTGCTCCAGATACTACAGGATTTTTGCTAGAATATAACGGATTATCCCAGAAAATATTTTGGGAGAATATTTCAAGAATGGTCTCACAAGGTTGGGATCCACCTCTAGCTTACATGAATGAAATTGTTGAACTTATGAAATCAGGCCATATCGAACAAGATACTGATGAAAAACTAGCTGCGCTTGGAGAACATGTTTTACCATACAAAGGAGTTTCCGAGTTTATTCCTGAATTAAAGTCAATGATAAAACAAAACAAGGATTTTGTTAATGCAGGTGTAAATCTAGAGTGTTATATAATATCATCAGGAATTGAGGATTTGATTAAAGGAAGTATCCTAACCAAGTATTTTGATGATATATTTGCAGGAAGATTTGCAATAGACATGCATGGGACAATAATTGGAATTAAATCAAGTGTTACATTTACTGAAAAAACCAAATTTTTGTATGCAATAAACAAGGGAATATCAGGAACGGATTTACGAAAAAAACCATATCTTGTAAATAACGCAATCAAACGCGTAGACAGAAGAATTCCTTTTGAGCACATGATATACTTGGGAGATGGGCCAAGTGACATTCCGTGTTTTTCTGCAATTCGAGGCTATGGTGGAAACTGTATTGGAATAGTAGGAAAAGATTCTGCGTTTAAGGGATATGAACTTGCTCGCGGTAAAAGAACAACTGTAGGACCATACTCTAGAGATTATAGAAAAGGAAGTGACTTGCGCATGATGCTGGAGACAATAATCAATAAAGTCGGATATCAGATTGTAACAAAACACAAGGAATAAGATTTTTTTATATCAAACGCAGATCAATTTTAAAAAAGAAGATTAGAGATATCATACTTGTAATTAAAATAAGTTCTGCGTATGGGAATTCAGGTATTGCATTATGATATGTAGGTGTTGTGTCATATGATGTGGATGAGATTGAACTTCCATCAGGATAAACTAGTGATACAGTGATTGCATCATCTCCACCTGCAGCTAAAAATCCATCTGTTGGACCACAAACGGGAGAACACACTGAAGTAGTTGAAGACAATATTACATATCCAGCAAATTCTCCAGTGTCAGGTCCAGTCTCAACAAGTCTATACGGAATACTGCTTTCTCTTGTTGATATGATGACCTTGCTTCCATCTTCACCTATTGTATCAATGCCATATTGATTTGAATTAAAATCTGGTGCGCGAATTAAAATATCAACTTTCGAAGTTGGAGAAAATGCATCTCGAGATATCATAATTTGTGGTGAACCACTCTGATAGGAAACTCCATTACTAGAACCTGCACTGACACCAGATGTTGCATGTGCAGGCAAGATTTGAATCACTATACTAGAAATTCCCAATGCAAACAATACAAAACATAGAGACTTTGTTTTTCTAGTAAAACTGAAAGTCAAGGTTAGATTATCAGTTAGAGGTTATCGCTGAACTTTCTCATATGAGCATCAACTTCGTCTTGTGTAGAAGGAGTTTTGTTTTCATGTTTGTGCTCACTTTTATGAATACGGCCTTCCATTTTCTTCTGATGCTCTTCTCTTGAATGATGCAATCTATCTTTTTCATGAATGAACTCTTTTCCACATTCTTCACATTTTACAATCTCGTGGTGATGTTCATGGCGTACATGTTTTATCAATTCTTCATATACTGTAAACTTTGATTTGCATTGGTCACACTTGAATTTCTTTTTAAAAAGATCCATTATAACAATACAAAGTCAGCCACATAGATAAGACTGTCGTATAATTTCAACCTAGAAAATTCATTATGTATTTTTTTGAAGTTTTTTGTTTTGATTTAGTTTTTCCACAATTCTCATGTATGAATCAATAAATTCTTGGGCATACATATTGGCATGTTTTTCTGAACCCCTATGCATTCCAAACTTTGAACGAATGTGATGATAATATTCATGTAGTATGATAAACGGGTTATAAAAAATCTCAGAATTTAGTGCATAGATTTTTTTTTCTTGTACTACATATACTGCATATACTGTCCTTCTCTTCTTTTTTATGGTACCTACTACTATCTCAGGAGTATCAACTTTATACAATTCACTTAGATTCTCCAATGCAACTTCTGTTTTTTTATCGAGAATTAAGGCAACTATCTTTGCTTTTGTCAGATCATCAAGTTCAAGCAACATACTAGAGAGACAGTACAAACGATATAAGAGATGATCTCGGGCAAATTATAATTAGAAATAATTTATTGAGTATGAGCCTTAAACTGGAAAAAGACTTCTTTTCTTGTTCCCTCTTGGTCCCATGCAGCAACTTTGTATCTTCCAGGAATCTTCCATTGTTTTGTATCAAAACGCAATACATTGGAGTATGAGCCTTTTTGTGAATTGATGTACTGATCTTCGCTGAAGATTTCTTTTTCAGACGGATCTAGTATAACCAAGTGCATTGCAATTTTTGGTGAAAGTGTTTCATAATCTAGTTTTACCTTGACATATTCACCCTCAGTATAGATTGCCTTGTCAATGTTTAGTATTATTTTATTTGGCATATCAAGACTGGTTTTTTCTCAAGTTAAAAATCTAGCCATCACTTATCAAAAATAGTAAAGTCCCTTGAATACTACTCATAACGAATGTTTAATTGATCTTTTTTTCATCACAACAAAGATTGCCTGCGGCATTGGATCAAGTGTTCCATGATATACAGTGTCTTTGATACCCTTTACTGTAAAAAATGGTTTGAATATTTGTTTAAGATCTTTTTGAGAGAATCGGTGTGGACCGTAATCAAGTTTTTTTTCATTTATGCTAAAGCATTTTAAAAAGAACAATCCATCATCGGTTAGTAAATCATGAATCTTTTCAGCATATTGAGCATGCGTCTCAATAGGCAAGACATGAAAACATCCTCTGTCAAGAATATAATCAAAACTGTTGTCTTGGAGTTTAGAATGCAATATGTCATCTACCAGAAACTTAACATTTCCACCTAGTTTTTGTGCTTTTTTTATTGCATTCTTGGACAAGTCAGTTCCTGTCACATCAAAACCAAGTTTAGCTAAATGAATTGCTTGAGTACCAGGTCCGGTTCCCAAATCAAGAAATTTTCCAGTTGATAGACTTCTTTTTTTAATCTGATCTTCAAGATCAGGATCAAGATTCTTACTATACCACGGCATTGTTGTAACATCTTGTTTGTAGACATCATTCCAGTCAGAAAATCTGGATTGATTTTTCCCCATGCCGTATTAACGGATATGAACGGATTTAATACTATTTTTAGCCGTATTTTATAATACCATTTTCAATCAAATATTGGATAGAATTTACAAATTCGTCATCTGAGGTAGAGCCTTCTGACCAGTATTTTGCATCATTTTTGACCCATAGAGGTATTTTAGATACCGAATTTCCATTAGAATTTGTATGAGGTATCTTCATGATTCCTTGGGTTATCATATATTGTATTCCTTGAATGAATTGATCATCTGCAATAGAACCGTCTGACCAAAACTTTGCATTTTGTTTTATCCATGAAGGAATTTCTGCCTGAACATTTCCAATATTTGACGAGGTGATTTTATTAGTATCAAGTAGTTTGTATGATTCTTGATTTACTGAAATTTTACCATTAACATTAACAACATTAGATATTGACAATTGTAATAATATTCCAGTTGCGTTATCTACTTGTACAAGAATAAAATTTGTCTGATTATTATTTTGCCCTGACATTACATTTCTGCCATATCCATTCCATTGTATAGTCTGTAGATGATATGCACTGTTTAGTTTCAAAGGTATTGGAAGCAGATACATAAAATTGGATACTTGGCCGCTTGGCCTTGTGAAAAGTGATTTGGACAAATCAAGCATATCAGATTCGCTAGCAGTTGTTCCGTTTTGTGTTACAGTTGTCTTGACAGAGATGTTCTTGTTATCTGTGGGGTTTACAAAATCAAACCGTACCGTCTGGTTTCTGTCTGGTGCGGATATTGTATATTTGATGTAATCTCCAGGAAGGATGCAGATCTGAGTATTTTGACATGAGGGGTTTTGAACGGGGACAATCTTACTAGCCATCGTAGTAGCCTCACTTTGAGGAGCATTTTGTGGCAAATTATTTGACGGTCCCTGTCCATACACTACCATTACAGGGATTTGATTCCCAGATGGCGATGTTACTGATGCAGAATATTGAGGACATACTTTAGAAAAATCTCCATTTTGGCAATTATTTACAAGAGCTTGAATATAGTGAACCCAGTTGACTGCTATAGAATCAGGCTCCCCAAAGTATCGTAGTGCAAAGTGTGACAATTCATGTGACAAGACCCATGCACCAGCCCAGCTCTCAATTTGCGGATCGCATGAGCAAACATAGATGGCCTGAGTACCTGTCCCCGATATCTCATACATTCCGTAAAAGCCCTGTTGGACTAATTGTTGACCCACCGTATTGTCAGATATTACTATAGGAAGTGTAAATGTGGATAGCCCTGTAAAGTAAGATTGGTAATTCTTAAGTGGAACACAAAGTGAACCTTGTAAATCGTGTGATATACCATATAGTGAGAGGTATTCATCTGCCATCACCTGATAGAATTTCAGACTCTTGTACTCAGAGTCTGTGCACTTGTCATTTTCAGTAATATAAAAAACGGCATATGACAAAGGACCTGTGTTTTGGTTTTTTTGTTGTTGTAGCATAGCAAAATCTTGAGCAGAAGAATTTGTCGTCTGTGAAAATGCAGACGAAAAAGAAAACAATACCAGAACTAGTAAAATACTAAAAACAATTTTACCCATAACAGATTAATTATCAGATGTGATTTAACACTATTTTTTTCTAGATTTTTCCCTAGTAATGACATGAAGTATTGATTCAGTCAGACCGGGTCTTCTGGTAGGTGAAAGAAACATTGCAAGATCAGTAGCAGTGACTATTCCAACTACTTTTCCTTGATGCATTACAGGAAGTTTGCGGATCTTATTTTTTATCATTAGTTCAGATACTTCTTCCACGGTCTGTCTTGAAGACGCATAAATCAATGGCCTTGTAGCAAATTCACCAAGTGATATAGCCTTAAATGATACGTCAAGTTTTGAGACACCTTTTACAATATCTCCTTTTGTTATAATGCCAATAGGTTTTCCTTTAGAAGTTACAACTAAAGAACCAACTCTATTTTTTGTCATGAGTTTAGATGCATCGTATACCGTTTTACTAGCATCAAGACTTACAACAATTCGAGTCATAATTTTCTCTATAGGAGTATTGCTATGCGAAACAAGAACATCCAAAGCCTCATTCTTTTTTATCTTATCAATAATACCTTGAACTTGTTTTATGTTCATATCGGCTTGATACGATATGGATTCTACTGACAAATCAGAGTGATGATACAGTGTATCAATGAGATTCTTTTTTCGCTCTAATTCGGAATGAGTATCTTTGATTATCATCATATGGATGACAATAATTCCTTGTAAGATTATTAAAGAACTAGCTACAAGTATCAGAGCTACACTCGATTGTAGTAAAAATTAGATTCTTTTTATGGGATTATCCCGTATGGAGTTTTATGTTCAGAGAATTTCCAGAGCTAAAACCGCCAAAGGGAAAATTTAGAATCATGGGAATAGAATTGTTTGAGATTCAAGGAGAAGGCCACTGGATAGTAGAAGACTTGGACAATAAGGAAGAAGCAATCAGAAAAGCAAGAGAGATGACAAAAAATGCTGCAAAAGACGCGCCTCATCCAAGTGAGGCAACTGTGTTTTATGTTTATGATGAGAATGGAGAGTATCTTGGCGGAGATACATAATCTATAGATAAATCAAATCTTAAGATCATCGGACTTATTCAATGACAAGTTTTGCTCTTTTCTTCTTTTAAAATACAAACTTATGCCACATACAATCATTGTTCCAAGGATTATGATTCCAGTTACTACCCACCCTATTAGTATCATAATGATTTGAATTTCTTGATTGCTTCTCTTGTCAGTCGCTCTTTTTCTTCTTCGGATATTATGGTAGGATCATCTGAAGATAATGCTTTGTTATAATCTTCTTCAGTGTTTGATTTCATCTTCTTTTTTTCTTCCATGGATTAACTACAAGGTCTTCTCTATTATGTTTATCAGAATCATTCCATTTTAGATTCATCTACAACAAAGTACTTCATTATTGAAATGATATATGAAGATGTTCGAATGTTTTCATGAGAATAATTTGTGTGAATAAACCTCATCTTTTCATGCATCGACATGGCCTTGGTCCAAATCTGCCTCATTGTGGCTCGGTCTATTGGCCACAAAGTATCACTAGTGGAAACCATTATTCTTCCGCCTGAATATCTGGCAGAAAATGGCTTGGTCTGGGTTGTAAATTGTTTAGAGATTTCCAATTCTTTTACCAGCAAGTTCCAAAAATCATCAAATTTCATCATACAACATTACACAAACTTTGATTTAACTGGTTTTACTTTGATTTGATTTTATTATTACAGCAAAAACAAGTGTAGATAGTTTTAGTTTCTTTTACAGACTTGTCCATCGGTGAGCCACATTTTGGGCATTCCATGTTCATATCAAAAACAAATCAAGTATTAGAAGATATAAAAAATTACCACATACAACAATCGAACTCATTTAAGCAAGAGAATCAGCATATTTACCATGTCAACAACTGGTTCATGTATGAAATGCGGGTATCAAGCAAGACCTAGAAAGAATCAGTCTTTTGGTATAGAGAGTCCCACCTGCCCAAAATGTCATGCTGAATTAACCTAAATATCAACAACCAACCCAAGGCCTTTAATCCAAGATTGGTTCTATATAACCGCGGAGTAGTGTGAGTTTGCACATCCCTGATGTTTTATGTCGGAGAAGGACTGGAGTAACTAACCAGCTCTCAAAAAAATTATTTAGATTCTAGTTTTCTTTTTTGTTTGCAAGGTGGACAGATTGGACCATAGTCACGATCTTTGCTAAAGATTACTTTTTTACATTCTAAACAATAGTAAATTGGCATTTGTTATCTTACTGCATTCCGTGTATTATCACTACCGCATTATTATCAGAATGTCATACGTGTAAGAATTTATCAGAAAAAAATTTGATTTTTAAAAATCAGGCTGCAGTTGAATCCGATTTCTCTACAAGACTTTTCGGGTTTTGGTTAAACTTGCTTACGATATATTGTACCTTATCGTCTCCTTCTGGTAACGGATTTGCACATTTACCGCATTTTGGTAAAATTACCATTGCATCAGAATCAATTTCCCCTATGAATCGGTCACATTGAGAACAACGAACTGATTTTTTATCATAGATGTTCATAGGACATACATTAGTGCTTGCCACTAATAAGGGTGCCAACAATTCCCATCCATGGAAATGGTTTTGTATCAACTAATTGTTGCAAATCACCTGACCCAATCTGTTAAATGCCAGATTTTGAATAAACAATCATGTCATATTCTGAGTGGGTGTTATTTAACAAAGAAAACATTAGTAGATCTCCTGCAAAATCGGGTGTTTACTTTCTTGGCTCGGAACATGAAACAACATACATTGGTGCAAGCAACAACATACAAGAAAGATTGAATGAGCACCTAAATTCATCAGATCCATGCATAAAATCAACAGTCTCATTTTGTTACCACGAAACGCTATTTCCAGAGGCAGAAGAGGAAAAGCAACTAACTGCATTCCAATATGAACATGGAAGATTACCGACCTGTAATAAAACAAAATAAAACGGCTTTCTAACCAAAATCCTTCCAAGAACAATAAAATTAAAAAAATACAGACTCTAGCGATTCACATTCTAGAGCATGAGCCCTAGAACATGAACCGTAGTAGAGAATCTGCATAATCCTTTATGAGACATATATTCAAAAGATTGTGTTCGTTCATTTTGAAATCATAATATGTTTTGGCAAAGAGATTGCCAAGATGCGATCAATTATTTTGCAAGACAAACTAGATTTTGAGTTTATTTTGTTCCTAATTTTTTCATATCTTCAACAGCAATTTTTTTTTCAGATTCAAACATGGTTCTTTGTAGATCGCTAAGATTTGGTTTCTTTAGTTTTTCATCTACTTGACGGATTCTCTCTTTTTGTATTGCTATTAATTTAGCCACGGTGTCTTTTTTGTTCACAAGTATTCATAGATCAGGCCAATGATTTAGCAATATCTATTTTCTATATTCACCATAGTCAACCATAGTACTAAATGAGTTTAGCTATAATTGATTCATCGCTAGAATAATTTGGATTTAATCTTTAAAACTGATTACAACATACACGGAAATCAAGTGTCAGAGATTACTCCCGAGCGATTACAGGTCCTAGCCCAACTTAATCGGCTAAACAATATTATCGCTCACTCTATGTTTATCACTTTCAAATAACCATAGAGACATTATTTTTTATTTTGATCAATTTGTGGTTTTACCTTGGCAAAAGGTCAAGTTTTGATAATTTCATCCCATGTCATTTTTATAGTTCTTGGCAAGTATGATTATGTGATTCAGTGCTATAATGGAGATTGCAAATTTACAATTTTAAGAGGTACCGAATGTAACAGATGTGGTACTGACAACACACTTGAGGCATTAGAGGCATCTTTTAAGATACTCCAAAAAAATGATCTTGAGGCGTTTAACAAGTTTATGATAATACATTTCCCAGTGAATGAGATACGAGAGAAACACGAGACACGGTTGATCTCACTAGAAAAAGAACATCTAGTATCAAGACTACAGAAAATAAAAAAAGTCTAGTTTTGAGATTTATCCACTACAGCATTTAGAAATGGATCCAAGATCTTTTGCGGAAGCCTTCTTCGATTTCGTCTTAGAATAACATAACAAGTTATTATTTCTCAGATTTTCTCTTCGGGAGAAGATTCTGAGAATCACATTCGGCTAGAAAATCAGAGTAATCGGTACCGTCTATGGTTATGATTATTCTTGGCGACAACATGGAAATATTTTTCAATTATCGATTTAATAGAATGGATTGAATCAGAGCTTACTAGAGATTAATTATCCATTAAAGATCTAGGAGTTGATTTTTCTAAATTCGTAAATTTGTACCAGTTTTTTCTTTTTATACAGTATTCTTTTTCATTTTGGTATTCTATTCTTTTGTGTTCGCTGAGTTTTTTGTCTTCAAGTATCAGATTCAATTTTTTTAGTCTCTCTGAATAAAACTTGACCGATTCTTCTCCAAATTCTTTTTCTCCCATAATTTACTACACCCAAAATAGGAGAGTTAACAATATCTATTTACCGATTTATTGCATATCTGAAATCTGTTTTCTATGGGCAGTTCCCAGTTCAATTTGTGGGTATACTGGTAGACCTTCTCCATATTCCACTTTATCATCGTCAAAATAATCAAAATCTCCAGCACCCTTGTAGTCGGATAAGAGTTCTAGTATGAGAATTTTTTCACGACTTGGTTTTTGTGACATTTCGTATGTTATCACATAGACATCTACGGTCTTGTTTATTCTAGGGTCATACCAGCGTCCTTCAATACATTTTTCGTAAAATATCTCAGTCATTTCTATTATTTTTTCCTTTTAGAACCATAACTGTTCCACGTTTCACACAGCCATGGATTTCAGACGTACCTTAAAGATTCCCTTAGAAAATCACTCATTTACTGTCTAGTTATGACAAATTTTTGTTAGCTTGGTTTGGCATATTTTTCTAAAACTGCAGATTCTCCAATGTTGTGTATTTCATCCAATAATTCATCTAGAATTTTAAGACCTTGAAGAACATGTTCTTTTTTTGATGGGCTGTTTTCTAGTTTATTGTTCATTACTAATTTTTCATTATATGCAAAACTTGAGAGACTTATGCTGTGTTGCATGTTTAGTCCCACATAGAATTGGACATATTCAGATACAGTTCTAATACCCATGATCTAAAGTTATAATTTCCCAGTATTTGATTTAGTCGCATTATTTTGATAAAAAAACTAGCAACTCATTTCTTTTTCTTTTTGTCTTTATCTACAACCAGAATACCGTCAAACCCACCTAGATGAATTGTTTTATTGACCGGTTTTTTCTTCATTTCTTCCCCTTACAGGTACAGTGTACTATTTCAGGCATTCCAGTATCATCGATATACTCAGATACCATATGTTGATTATTGTAATCACATCTACAGCAAGGATAAACAACTTCAAGTAGACAGTCTTCACTATCACATACAAAATCACGATGACATTCTGAACAGTGGTGTTTTCTGCCTTGTGTCACGTATCGTATATACATAAACTAGTGTTTAGCAATTTCTATTTTTATTCTTGATCGCAATAAATTATATTTTTGAATAGTTTGCACTAGAAAAATTAAACATAAAAAATTTTCTTGTTCTAATTTAGTCTCTTTCCAGGTGAACCAGATTTTGGTCCAGATCTTACATGGAAGTTAAGACAACATTTGCATTCTTTGTCTATGCATTCCTTTTCCGTATGATGCCCACAGATGCCACAGTCACAGTGCATCTGGATTCGTTCTATACTACTCATTTTTCTATCATTTTATGTACGATGTAAGATAAAAATGATCGCTCTATAGTTTACACAATACAATTTTAGAATAAAAATTGAAAAAGAAATGACGTATGATTGTGTCGTGTATAGTCTCTATGTATTATGACTGACTGATGTATTGGGTTGTTAGTAACAGCCAGCTCGCCCCTCGGCGAACCTTGGGGCATACACTGCTGTTCTATCAAAGCAGTCTTCTGCTGCCACCCTTCGTCTTACGACCGGATACCTTTTCTCAGGATAGGTTTCCTCCTTAGATGCTTTCAGGAGTTAGCCTAAATGGCTTAGCTGCACGGCTTGCCTTATCAGACAACCGTTAAACCAGAGGCCACGCTGCTCTGTTCCTCTCGTACTCGGAGCAACTTCCCCTCAAGTATCCACGCTTCCATCAGGCAGAGTCCGACCTGTCTCACGACGGTCTAAACCCAGCTCATGTTCCCCTTTAATAGGCGAGCAGCCTCACCCTTGGCCCCTGCTGCAGGGCCAGG
>JAGWGA010000220.1 GCA_028867675.1 Nitrososphaerota archaeon
AAAACCAGACGTATTTCTCGTTTCCTGAGATGTCTGGTGTAAGACTGGAACTCGGAAATAATGAAACAATGGCAAAAGGGGGAAAGTGAGTACGACCATGGACATGTTCCGCACTCAAAAGGAAAATGCCGTTGCTTTCTTTCAGTCGGATGATGCTATTATGATATGACAAAATTCTTGAAAGATTAATGAAATCTATGAAAGATTTAATTTAGTAAAAAATGGTCTTTTTGTTATTGGATTTTTTAGGTACAAATCTGGACAAACTTTTTAGCTCAAGTGATAATTCGAACCCACTGATGTGGTTGATCTGGATTCTACCTATCTTCATATTCATGTTGTATGGACAACGAATTCAACTTCATGTCACTTCATCTGAAATCAACAAAGATTTGGAAAAACTCAAACAATACCGTGATGACACCAGAAAAGAATTGATATCGTATGTAAAAAATACTGTAAAGCCTTTGTCGGATCCTGCTGTTATACTTGATAGGTATTTTGAA
>JAGWGA010000221.1 GCA_028867675.1 Nitrososphaerota archaeon
TGCAGATGCTACACAGTTGAGCAATTCTGGAAAAGGACTAGATTTTGGACAATTTTGTTCAACAAGTTCATCTTCTGCAACAGGAGTAGACTTCTCAGATACCAAGGGAATAACAGTTGCAAGGCATTTTAGTGGAGCGTCAAATGGAACTCAAGCACTTGGAACATGCACCGCAACTAATTTAGGTGGAACAACAAATCTGTCCGGAGGTACATTACTTAACCACGTAATAAGACAAAACAAAACTCTAAACGGACAATCACCAGGAGGTAGATTAGGACAGATTGCTACAAACAATATTGCATTATCAAACGCATGGCCAATAATACAATTATTTGATTTTTCTACATTTCCAACCAAAGTTTCAATACAATATTACAAAGCAGGAGGAATACAGCAGGTTGATCTTAATTTTGATCAAATTCCTGGAAAAATGATACGAGCTGTAACTAACAGAGCTGATTTTCCACCCGGCTCTCAGGTTCAAGCTGACTTGATTGATCCAC
>JAGWGA010000222.1 GCA_028867675.1 Nitrososphaerota archaeon
TGTTTTTTTGTGTTCATTTGTCTACCTATTTAATTTCCATTAGGTAGACATTATCAGCACGTTTCTCGGGCAGTTTAGGAGTTTATTCCAAGGCTAATGTCATAGCCTCTTTTAGGTGTAATACATGATACTTTTAAGGTTTGTTACAATTGGTTCTGTCGGGTTGACGAGTGATGAGCAAACTATGAATATTTTTAGGACATACCCAGATCGGACATCGTTGGCAGTAAAATCAATCAAGCAATCGTATCAATTTCCAAACGAATTGACACCAATGATGGAAACGTTCAGACAGATGGTTAATGACTGCATCAAAATAGGTCTTGAGAACAACTGTTCAACTTTAAAGAAACTTTCCTTGTTGTCATATCATGAATTGTCCAAATATGAAATCCTGTCATACTATAAACTGACAGCAATATCTTCCGCATGTGGCAGACTTGCTCAGATGAAACAAGATATCAAGAAGGGCAGAAGGCCAAAATCACCATACGTTTCCAAGCC
>JAGWGA010000223.1 GCA_028867675.1 Nitrososphaerota archaeon
AATCCGGCCTGCGTCAGGACGCGTTCGATAGCCTTGATTTTGACGTTCTCGTTTGCAGCACCCGAGACCAGCTTGGCCAGCTCAGCCACCGCTTCCGGGAGCAAGTCGTGCAGCCGCTCGACCGCTAGTTCCTTGATTCTGGATTTGTTGCGGGCGCGGTACTGCTTCGCGGTGCCTTCGGTCAGTCCTAGTTGCTTCGCGGCCTCGGCGGTTTTGAATCCGCGGGCGATCAGGTCACACAGTTTTTGTTCGGCTTCGGACACAAATTAGTACCTGAATATCAAGCTTCACTACATGACACTCAAAATCGCACCACTAAACGCCACACAATTCGTGAATGTCACTTTCCGGTGCCAGTCTGGAGGAACTATAACTGGAATACCGAGTCCCACACTCTGGGGTTTCAGCCCGACCTCTAAGTGTTTAATTGTGCTCATGGTCGTACTCCTTACACGTGATTATCCGGATATTTGAGTTACAGTGCCAATCGTTGCATTTGTAA
>JAGWGA010000224.1 GCA_028867675.1 Nitrososphaerota archaeon
CTTCCAGAAAATTGTTGGTATGCAGTATGTATCTGGGACTGGTTCTCTATCTTGAAGTTTCCCCTTCCGTCATATGCATCACGTCTTGCCTTTAACAGTGCTGGATATTGATAATGTATGATTTTTCTCTCAAGATCCTCTAATGATTCTATTATGTCAAACTCTGCAACAGGTATGTTGTTTTGTCTTAGGAATTGTTTTTGAAGAAACTTGTCCTGAATTATCTTAAGAGTGCTAGGGGAAGGATTGATTGAAACCTCCCCGTGAAGTGATTCTAGCACTTTACTGTCACCAGATTCGATTTCATAAGTTATGAGATCTGATTGAAGTGACAACTCCACTATGGCATTTTTATCTTTAAAATCTGCAACAATTTGTTTTGCTCCAACTCTTGATGCTGGGCATTTTGGTGTTGGGTCAAGTACTATTACATCTGAGATGTACTCTGGCATTTTTTTTGCGGCTTCTGTGAGCATCATTCCAAGCTGGCCCCCACCAATTA
>JAGWGA010000022.1 GCA_028867675.1 Nitrososphaerota archaeon
AACATGTCTGCTGGTTCCACTTCTTCAACCGTGTTAGTGCTAGAATCATGACAAAATTCGAAGACGAACTGAAAAATAACAACTTTGTTTGTAGTACATGCCAAAAATGTCAAAAGTGGGTATGGCCTCCAAGTAACTTTTGCAATAAATGCCTAGGACCTGTAATTTGGAAGTCAGTATCTCATACGGCTAAACTTGTAGAATTTTCAAGTAAAGACGGCAAAATGTTTGGTATTGCAGAATTTGAAGGAAACATACGTGTTTTTGGGACAATTACAGGTAAATCAACTCCAAAACCGGGTGATAATGTAGTCTTAGAACATTGCGATTATGTGGAAACTGCAAAATTTGATTTCAGAATTAACTAGTGGGTATTTTTTACTCAAAAATGCTCAGGGGAATTTTAAATTTGATTTTTCTAATTCCAAAATTGGAATGTATAATGACATGCCATCTGTTCCTATTTTATCTACGAAATGAAAATCACCTGTAAGTCTCTTCAATTCAATCAACTTCTTTGTTGGAGGGCTATTTGTTACGAGATAATGAATTACATTTCCTCCAACTGCACCAGTTTGTATGAAAATGATGTTTTGACCATTATGACTAAGATGGTAAATTAGAGGTACTGCCCCTAGAACTGATTGCGATGAATATAGAATTACTTTTAGAAGATCACCATATTCTTTGTATTTTAAGTATGTAATCTGATTGTCATCTGACATGTTTTTTATTTAATATCGTGACATATTAACCTGAGCATGGTTCATAACATTTTCTTTCTGTTTTGGTCTGAAATTTCATTTTCTTATATTTGTCAAAAAATATTCTTCTTGGTGATGGTATAATTACCAGCTAGTCTATATCTTCAAGCACAGATCAAGAGTTGATTACTGTGACATTGGTAAAACAAGAAGAAATGACCATCACTCAAAATCACATTATTAAAAAGAAAAGCAGAAAAGAAAACCAACGTATCGCTAGGACTAGAAGACAACGTGGTTATAACTGGGAGGACACTCTTGTTAAAAGATTTAATGCGACTGAAGGCTGGAAGGCCTTTAGGTTAGGCTCACCAAGCGTTGGGTTGCCTGATATTTTGGCAGTAAGTACCAAGGAAAATACTATATACACAATAGAAGCAAAATCGGGCACAAATACTACCTTGAGGGTACCGTTTGATCAGATAGAACGTTGTTTGAAATGGATACATACTTTTGAATTATACAAGACGAGAAAAATGCTGATTGCTTTCAAGTTCTCATCAAAGAAGAGGATAGGGGTAGGAAAATATGAACACCGCGAACTTCGAGAGTATTTCAAGATCTGGGACGAAAAATACCCTGTAACTGATTTTATTTGTACATATGATGGAGAAACCCATGCAATGATTGGAGGTAAGAGGAGTTTATTGGAACTTGAAGAGGCCGTGATGCCCTTTCGTACAAAACAAGTGCTAACTAATTGAAATACTTTTTAATACAATAGTGCCAATAGTCAGTTATGAGCTTTGAAGATTTTGTGGATGAGCGCAGTCTTGTTAGTAGAGATGCTTTAGCTACCAAGGAAATTAAACTAAAACTACTTGAAGTTGAGGATGACACTTCGGATCACATTTGGAGATTCGGAGTTCGAGTTAAAGTAAAAAAAATCCTAATCACGATAAAACACATTAACACTCAGCAGATTGAAGAAGGGGAATGTGATTTACACGATATTGAAAAAGAGATGAAGGAAAAAAGACATTATAGCTCCACTAATAGATGGATTCCTACAACAGATATCAAAAATGGATATATTGTCAATTCAAGACATGCCTCATTACTTGCTGATGCCGTGGCAATGGATTACATCATAATCTAAACTAAAACAGAAATAATGTTGTCTTCATTGTATGATTTCCACAATATTCTATATGTAGATTTTTTAATTTTTCCTTTGTACAATACAAAGTTTATTCGCTGAATGTCTTTTCCATTCTTTAAAATTATTCTTTTCATGATTGGTTCTACATCTACTTGAAAATCTAATTTTGATTGATTTAGATACTTTATGAGGTAGTCTCTCTGACTTATACCTGCTGGAGGGATGCTAAACGGTATGGTTTCGATAGATTCAGACCATCGTATTACTAAAATTTTATTTTTTGATTTTACTAAAACTCCAACACATTTTAAAACAAATTTTCCATTTGCCATATTTTTAAAAAAATTCAGCATTTCTTTACTCACATTCACCTCTTTTCTGTCTGGTTCTACTGTGGAATCCAATCCGAAATATCTTCCTCTATGATATATCAGAGGACTCTTGGAATCATCATATTTGATATCCAAAACTTTGCCAACTAACATGAAATGATCTCCTATCTTTTCTTTCTTGATTAATTTACATTCTGCATTGATTATGCATCCTCCAATAAGGGGTGTTTTGATTTTTCTTGGTTTTATTATTTTGAAAATATTTTTTATTTTTATTTTATCTACTTCTGTTCTAGAATATCCTCCTGCGACACTAACTTCACTGGTTTGTCCCTGCGAAGCTACGTTTATTCCAAATTCTTTTGTTTTTTGTATATTCTTGAAAGTCTCTGATTCTTTATGGATAAAAACCGCAATTATTATTGGATTATAAGAAACTTGTATGACCCATTCAGCTGTCATGATGTTTGGTCCCTTTTGACTCTGCGATGTTATCATGCTCAGGCCTGTAGCAAAATATCGTTCAGCCTTAGTTGGAATTTTTCTACTCAATTTACTTACTTGTTTTTCTTCCAGTAATTGTTCCTTTTTACAGAAAACTTTATGAAAGCATGATGGCGAGTGCATGCATGATAAGTCAGGAAATCACTATTAATGGCAAAAAATTCCGTTTAACCCTGACCGATCAAGTGCTTTCGGACGTAAGACGACTCAAGGCGTTATACAATGCTGCATATGAGGATCCCGAAAGTTTTGATGAAGTAAGCTCTGCCATATCTAGCACTATTACTCAGATTGCAACTGCAGTCGAGCCAGAGGTTTCTGACAGTGATTTGGATGGCCTGATTCAGGCCGTTATGAAGGCTGTTGATGAGAAGAGCAAAGAGACTGAAGAGGCAAAAGCAAAACATTTGGAAGGTAAGGCAAAAGAGGGAAAGAAATCTGATGCAAAACCCAAAAAATCCAAAAAATAACTAGTCATTCAACTCAGAATAACCCCTATATTGGTTAATTTTGTTACCTTCTCAGAAGAAATATGCAAACTCATTGTGAATGCGGCATTTGTGGTCATTTGTCTGAAAAGGAATGTATTTCAAAAGAATGTAAATGCTGTATGAATTTTCACATGCGTTCTGGTCCGAAGAAATAATTCATTTTTGTTTCTAATTTCTACATCAAGACAGAGATCTTGTCTAAATTACAAATCCTTTAGATTTAAATAATATCCAACTAAGTTTTTGATAATGCAGTCCAAGGCGTTCTTGAAATGTATTGATCCGATGTGTGGTCTTCAGTATCCTGTAACGGATATACGAATTGAATGTGAAAAAGGCCATTTGCTTGATGTAAAATATGATACAGTACCTCCTACTTCATTAAAAGAAGTATTCTACAAACGTCGAAATCATACTAATAATATTTTTAACGAAAGTGGAGTTTGGCGTTTTCGTGAATTATTGAATTTTTGTCAAATCGATACTGAAAACATTGATCAATGTTCAAAATATTTAGTATCGCTTGATGGCGCAGAAGGAAGACTATCAAAACCATATCACATGTCTAGAGTATCTGATTATGTAGGAGTTCACAACCTTTGGCTTCAGCCAGAAGGGTACAATCCAAGTGGCTCGTTTAAAGACAATGGTATGACTACTGCAGTAACGCATGCAAAACTGGTTAACATAAAAAAAATTATTTGCGCATCCACAGGTAATACTTCTGCTTCTGCTGCAATGTATGCAGCAAATGAGAAGATGGAGTGCGATGTATACATTCCAGCAGGTGAAGTAGCACCTGGAAAACTAAGTCAAGCATTTCAATTTGGAGCGCAGGTGGTTGAGATTAAAGGAAATTTTGACGATGCATTGTCTACATCATTAAAACAGGCAGGTAAAATTGGAGGCTACACCGTAAATTCTGTAAACCCATTTAGAATTGAAGGACAAAAAACAATTGTTTTTAGAGCCTTGGAAGCTTTGGATTGGAATCCTCCTGATTGGATAGTATACCCAGGCGGAGCACTTGGAAACACATCTAGTTGTGGAAAAGCATTGATGGAACTATATGAATGGGGATGGATTAAGAAAATCCCTCGTCTTGCGGTGGTAAATTCAGAAGGTGCCAATACTCTTTACACTCTGTATAATGGCAAATTTGAAAATACTGAGCTTAGATGGAATAACGGAAAATCAGATACTGGTCTTATTGCAAGATATTATGATCACATGGATAAAAATCAGATCAGGCCAAAAACCAAGGCTACTGCAATCCAAATTGCAAAACCTGCTAATATTCTCAAAGGATTAAGAGCACTTGACTTTACAAATGGTATTGTAACACAGGTATCGGATTCTGAGATGTTGGATGGTATGGCACTTGTAGGTCTTAATGGGTTTGACTGTGAAATGGCATCGGGCGCAGTTCCAGCTGGTGTAAAAAAATTATTGCAAGAAGGAATTATCAAAAAAGATGATACCGTTGTTGGAATACTGACAGGACGCCAGAAAGATTCTAGCATACCTGTTGATTATCATAAAAATCCTCAAAACAAGTTTGCAATTCCGCCAAGAACTTAACTACTCTGCATTTTTTCTATCTTGATTCTAGTTGCTTGATTATTTGCTACTTCTTCCACTACAAATTTGACAGTGTCTATTACTATTCTATCTCCTTGTCTAGGGATGTCCTTTAATTTATCATGTAAAAGACCGCTCAATGTAGAATAGTCCTCTCCTTGGGGAATGTCTGATTTTAGGATCTCATTTACAGTGTCAATTTCAACATCGCCACTTGCTAACATTGTATTTTTGTCCAACATTTTGAAATTAAGCTCTTCTAGATCAGTCTCATCCATTATCTCGCCAACAATCTCTTCTAACAAATCTTCTAGTGTGACACATCCTTCAACCCCGCCAAACTCGTCAACTACAATTGCCATGTGAGTCTGTCTTCCCTGCATCTCTCGAAGAAGTTTGCTAATTCTCTGTTCTTGTGATACAAAAATTGGTTTTCTAGAAAGTGATTCTAAACTGAGCATTTTTTCATCTTTTTCTAAATGTTTTAACAAATCTCTTACATTTAGAATCCCTACAATTTGGTCTGGAGTATCTTTGTAGATTGGGATTCTAGAATAACCACTCTTGCTTATCAATGGCATTGCGTCAAAGAGAAGCGTTTTTGCAGGAAGTGTGAACATCTTGGTTCGTGGTGTCATTACTGCACGAATTACAATATCATCGAACTTGAGTGCCCCATGTACAAGTGCTCGTTCATGTTTTTGTAATGCCTTGTCTTCCAAACCTTGCTCTATTACACTGTAAATCTCTTGTTCAGTTATTGGAGGTGGTTGATGTGAACTTCCAACCGCCTTGAGTATGGCGTTGGTGATTCTTTCAAAGAGTAGTACAAATGGATAAAACACATAGCTGAAAACTAGTAGAAATTTGCTTACCTTCAGAGATATCTTTGTTGAATTTGCATTACAATATGATTTTGGAGTAATCTCACCAAATACTAGTAGTACAAATGTCATAACACCGATAGCTATTGCAAGACCGTTATTTCCAAAAATCTCTAATGATACTTGGGTTGCAAGTGCAGACGACCCTACATTAACCAAGTTTGTTCCAAGATTCAAAGTTGCGAGCATTCTACTTGGATTTGATTTTAGTTTGTATAATGATGCAGAACCTTTTGCTTTTTCTTTTACAAGTTGGTTAACTTTGGCCCTACTTATTCCAATTAATGCAATCTCTGAACCACTAAAAAAACCCGATAGTCCAATCAGGATTGCAAGTATGATTACATCAACAATTAGATTGGAGACCATTGTTTTACCTGTATTCCTTCTGTAAGATATCTGGATTATCTCTGAAATAATTAATTTTATTTGATAAATAATTTTGCATGATTGAGAACAAATTGTTGTGTATGTATTCTATCATGGCGTCTCTTTTATAAGTTCACATTTAGACTGGCCCAAGATCTAATTTTCAAGTAGGTGAAATATTCGCTATTTTTTTGCAAAGTGCTCTTCAAGAAGTTTTTTCTTCTCTGTCATGTGGAACAACTCTTCAGTATGTTTGAATGCATCTTCGCGTTTTCTATTGAACAGCATAGCCTGCATCAAAAGGTGATTCTCAGGTACGACTATACCGGTTTGATCATCAGAGTAGGTTAGTTTGATCACATCATCTTGGGCTTCAATCACATCTGCATGGATGTGAATCATGTTTGTATCTTTGAAATTGAATTTTATGGTTTCAGCAAAATCTCGAATGTCTTTTGTTCCTTTAGCAGTATACAGTGTAGCAATACCATATTCATTTTTGTATAAATCCAGAATTTCTTGTGTACTTGGTGCAGGTCCATCAAAACGAACATCCATTAAATGAACATGCATTTGTCTAGTTGGCACCTTTAACACTCTGATAAATAATGGGGTATCTGCACCCATGTAGCTTTTTACATCTTCATTATGGTGTGGTTTTCTAGTCCATTCTATGGAATCTTTTATCGGAGTCTTTGTATCTTCAAGGTCTGCCCATCTTCTTACGAGTGTGGCATCAAATCGTTTTATTTTTTCACCATATTTTTCCTTGAGCGGTTGGAGTATTCTTCCCATACCTGTAACATTACAACTTCCTTGCATGACATATTTTTCATTAAATGTTTTTTCATAATTTACACGAGAATTGAAGATCAAATTTGCAACTGACTCTGTACCACCTATTTTTTCACCTCCTTGAAAAATCGCCCTTATGTTTTTTGGCTCATAAAGTGCTTTTTTGTTTGCGTATCCTACGCCTCCAGGAGCTGCATCTATTACCAGATCACAATTTGATATTATGTCTTCTATTGCTCCCGATATTTTGTAATTTTTAAAAGCATCCGTCTTTGCCTTTGGCACATAGACATGAAATCCCCGTGATATTGCATCTGCAACTTTTTCATCTGGAGAATATTTTCCAACACCTACTACTTCGATATCTTTATCGTCTGAAATGAATTGAATGATTCTGCTACCAATTGAACCATATCCGTTAACGAAAACCTTCTTCACAGTTTCCTGACAAGAAAGCCCATTTATTTGGATTACCCCTCAACAAGGACTAAATAATCTGAAATCATTAACCCGATCCTTGAAGGTTCACCTACCATCAATAGGAATCGGTGTCGGAGCCATAATTGCTGTTCTAGTTGTTGTTTTTTTCATGTTTGGCCAAGGTGTTACAAAACCTACTACACAAATTCCAGAATTACAGACTCAAGGTCAGCAGACTAATGCATCTGCAAATGTGGCGCCAATTCATTTGTTGATAGATAATACGTCTCCATTACTTGGATCAAAGGACGCCCCAATTACAATGATTGAGTTTGGAGACTATCAGTGTTTTTATTGTAACAAGTTTTATCATGATACTGAACCAGATATTGTGAAAAATTATATCAATACTGGAAAGGTGCGTATGGTCTTCAAAGATTTCACCATAATTGGTCAAGATTCTGTAAATGCTGCTCATGCATCACATTGTGCCCAAGAACAAGGTAAATTCTGGGATTATCACGATATGTTGTACAATAACTGGAATGGTGAAAACACGGGTTGGGCATCATCTACAAATCTACTTGCTTTTGCAAAGAAGGTAGGCCTGGATGAAACTCAATTTAATCAGTGTATGACTGACTCCAAATACATTTCTACAGTTCAAGGAAGTCTTTCAAATGCAAAAGACCTTGGTTTAACTGGCACGCCTGATTTTTTCATTATGGCACCGGACCATTCTGTAACTAAAGTTGTAGGGGCACAGCCTTACGATGTCTTTGATAATATCTTCAAATCCATGTTAAAATCATGAGATTTTCTATATTATTCCATTAAAAGACAAAAAATATCAATCTTTGAGATCATTTGAGATTCTCAAAATCCTTATATCTGTAATTACAAGGTTGAAGCTAATGGCAGCAGGTATAGATGACATTGCTCTCTATGTTCCCAGATTGTTTGTGGATGCAAGAGACTTTGCCAAAGCTCGGGGCATGGACCCTGACAAACTACAAAAAGGTCTAGGAGTATCCAGAATGGCTATCGTAGATACCAATCAAGATCCAGCATGCATGGCAGCAAACGCATGTCTTAGAATAATGGAACGAAACAAGATTGCTCCAAAAGATGTTGGGAGATTGTATGTTGCAACTGAATCATCACTTGATGAATCAAAAGCCATGAACTCGTATGTGATTGGAATGTTAGAACAAGTCTATGGCAATGATTCCTTTGGACACTGTGGCGGAATAGAGTGCAAGTTTGCATGTGTTAGTGGTTCTTATGCTTTGTATGATAATGCTAATTGGATTAGAGCGGGTGAGGCAGAAGGCAAGTCTGCCATAGTTGTGGTATCAGATATCGCAAAATACGATATGGGTTCTAGTGGGGAATATACTCAAGGTGCAGGAGCTATTGCCATGTTGTTAAACGACCAACCGCGAATCTTAAGTTTTGATCCTAAAGTTACCTCAACTTCAATTAAAAATGAATATGATTTCTACAGACCATTTGGAAAGGAAACGCCAATTGTCAATGGACAATATTCTAATTTACTATACATGATTCAGGTCAAAAAGGCACTGATGTCATACAAAGAAAAAGCACTATCGTCTGGAATTATAAAATTAAAGGAAGGCGAATCCATTTTGGATTATATTGATTTTATCAATATGCATCTCCCATACAGCAATATGGGTAAAAAAGCACTCACGTATCTTCTAAGACATGAGTGGCGTAGCTTACCTCGCTGGAAGGGAATCATAGAAAAAATGGGAATGCCAGAACCTGCTCCAAAAGACCCACGCGGAACTATAGAATCAATACTTGCAGATGAAGAATTTATGCAAAAAGATCATGAATTTACTAAAAGATTCACAATGACTGAGGAATTCCAAGACGCATATGATTCAAAACTTGCAAGCTCGCTTGTTGCATCAAGCATGGTTGGAAATCTTTACACTGCTTCACTCTACATGGGCTTTAGAAGCTGTTTAGAGTTTGAATTCCAAAAGGGCACAGAACTTGAGGGTAAAAGATTTGGATTTGGGTCATATGGAAGTGGAAGTAGTGCCATGGTCTTTAGTGGTGTCGTTATGTCAACATACAAAGAAATTGTTAAGAATATGAATCTGGAGGCAGAGATCGGGGACAGAAGAAAGGTTACTCTAGAGGAATACGAGCAGATCCATGAAAGCAAACTCGGTCCAACTGAGAATATTCTAGAGGGGAAAAAAGAGTTTGTTCTAGTAGGTGTAGGAAGTAGTCCCGAGCTACGCGGTCAGAGAAAATACGTCTTTAAAGAATAGAAAAATCTGATTCTGACGATCAAATCTATCAACAAAAAGCATAATAAATCATAATTCTATTTGGATATCATGAAAGACCGTTCAATGCCAGTTTGTTTTACTGCTGAACAATATGCAAAGATTGAGCAGATTGCAAAGCAAAAGGGTATGCTAAATGCAGGTCAGCTTCTAGAAGAAGCACTAAACCAATAAATCCGAGAACTAGCGTTCTCCATTCTTTTCCTTTATGATAACTATTTAATGAATATAGTTTTATTTTAAAACATGGGCTTGTTTAGTAAAAAACCAGTTATTTGCAATATTTGTAAAAAAGAGACCGCTCATAAAAACAAGCCAAAATCCGAATGGAAGATTGAAGGTCCACTATGTGCAGATTGTTATGTTGAACAAATGAAGATATTCCATGAACAAAGTTTGAGACAAAAATGTGTCACTTGTGGCATAGAAAAAGATGTTCCTGACTTGTGGGAGCCACGATATCAGTGGGATATGACTGGACTTTTGTGTAAAACATGTTTTGATAAAAAGGATATTGATTTTAAAAACAAAAAATCATTTTGTGCTTCTTGTAAAAAACCTCTTGGTATGATACGTTACAATCCAAAGAAAAAATGGGTGTTGGACGGCCAGATATGTAGAACGTGTTGGGACAAGTACAAGGCAGAAATTGGATGATATGGATATTTTTAAAAAATACAAATGCGATATATGTGATGCAAAATTTAGACAGCAAGAATATTTGATGTTGCACAAACAACTGCATCATAGTGATAAAATGTATGATTGTAAAGATTGTAACAAGTTTTTTTCAAGTATGGAAGAAATGCGAACTCACATGCAACGCGTACACAGTTACACTGGAACTAGAGATATCTAGAAAGCCTTTATTGTTTTAACTACTGGTGGTCTTACCTTGGTAAATACTCTAAAACCACAAATGCATTTTATTTCTGGGAGTCTTGATAATTCAGATTGTGACACATTGGTTCCACAACGCATACATGAATAATATACGCTAAAGCTCACTGGTTTGTCTGCTTCTGCAGATATTTCGGAAGTTTCAATTTCGGTTGTAGGTTCTTCTGACATGTTGATCTAAATCTATTTCAAAGTAAGTTCAATGTATACGTCGTTTGGAATTTTTATTCTCATTAATTGTCTAATTGCTCTGTCATCTGCACCAAGATCTATTACTCGTCTATGAATTCTCATTTCCCATTTTTCATATGTGTTAGTTCCCTGACCACATGGTGATTTTCTTGTAACGACGTTTAGTGTTTTTACTGGTAATGGTGTTGGACCTTTTACTTTGACACCTGTTTTTTCACCAATTCCTTTAATTTCGGTACAGACCCCATCCAGTCTTTGAAGACTTGTACTTGTTAATTTGATTCGGGCTGTCTGGGTCATTCAGATCCCCTTATTTGGTGTATTTCTCTGTAATTTCCTTTACGATACCTGCTGCAATTGTTGCACCCATATCTCTGAGAGCAAATCTGCCCATTTCTGGGAATTCACCGAAGGTTTCAATACACAATGGTCTTACTGGCTTGATTCTGACGATTGCAGAATCTCCTGCCTTTAAGAACTTTGGATTTTCTTCTTCAATTGCACCCGATTGTGGGTTAATCTTTGCTTCAAAGGCAACGATAGTTGCTGCAACTTGAGCGGTATGTGCATGCATGACTGGTGTGTAACCAGGTGCAATTGCTGTTGGATGATGGATAACTATAATCTGTGCTCTGAATTCTCTTGCAACGTTTGGTGGATTATCAGATGTTCCAATTACATCGCCTCTGTGGATATCTTTCTTTTCAATACCTCTTAAGTTGAATCCGATGTTGTCACCTGGTTCTGCAGATGGCATTTCAGTGTGGTGTGTTTCAATTGATTTGATTTCACCTACCGCACCTGATGGCATGACAACTATTTTTTGTCCTGGTTTTGCAACACCTGTTTCGACACGTCCTACTGGGACTGTACCGACACCTGTGATTGTATAGACATCTTGAATTGGAATTCTTAGTGGCTTGCCTGTTGGTTTGTCTGGCATGGTAAAGTCATCAAATGCTTCGTATAGTGTTTTACCTGTCCACCATGTCATGTTTGGTGATTTCTTGACCAAGTTGTCGCCCTTCCAGCCTGAGACTGGAATGATTGCTACTTTATCGAGTTTATAACCTACTGATTTTAACAGTTTTTCTGCCTTTTCTTTTGCTGTTTTGAATGCTGCCTCTGAGAAATTGCTATCGTCCATCTTGTTGATTGCAACTACTAATTGGCCTACACCTAATGTTCTAAGTAAGAAAGCATGTTCTCTTGCTTGTCCTCCTGGTGCTGTTGCTGTGTCTGTTTCACCTTCTTTGGCGGATAAGACTAACACTGCACAGTCTGCTTCTGAAGCACCTGTGATCATGTTCTTGATGAAGTCTCTGTGACCTGGTGCATCAATTAATGTAAAGAAGTACTTTGGTGATTCAAATTTTTGAAAAGCTAAATCGATTGTAATACCTCTCTCTCTTTCGTCTTTGATATTGTCCATGACCCACGCATATTTGAAAGTGTCACCTTTTCCGGTCTTCTCGGATTCGGCTGCATGTGAGGCAATTGTTCTTTCGTCTACTAGGCCAAGTTCCATTAAAAAGTGACCCATTGTTGTAGACTTGCCGTTATCGATGTGTCCTACGACAATCATGTTCAAGTGAGGTTTTCTTGCTGCTGCGGTACTCATGTTGGATGTTACTTGAGAAGGGCTTTATTAGCATTTTCATTTTTTGAGTTTTTTTGCACTAAAAATTGAATTATTTTTTGACTCGATCAACTGGATCAAATTTTTTCACATGGTATAAATCAAAGTATTTTATCAAAAAACATAATGAAAATTACAGTAACAGTAATCAAAGCTGATGTTGGCGGAATTGGTGGACATACACGACCAAGTGAGGGTCTACTAACCGCAGTTCGAAATCTTGTAAAGCCACAAGTAAGAAAAGATGGTAAAGGACTCTTGATTGATTCCTATATTGGATATTGTGGAGATGATATTCATATCGTAATGACACATACAAAAGGTGTCAACAATTCTCAAGTTCATGGACTAGCATGGCGTGCATTTGAAGCTGCAACACGTGTTGCAAAAAGCGAAGGCTTGTACGGTGCAGGTCAAGATTTATTGAAAAATTCATTTTCTGGAAACGTAAAGGGTATGGGACCTGGCGTTGCAGAAATGACATTTGAAGAACGACCAAACGAAGCATTTACAATTTATGCTGCAGACAAGACAGAGCCTGGTGCATTCAACTATCCGTTCTATAGAATGTTTGTTGATTCATTATCCAACACTGGATTAATCGTAAATCAGAACTTGGCAAAAGGTGTCCGAATTTCTGTAATGGATGTAGAAAAAGGTAAAATTGCAACACTTGACATGTGGCAAGACAAACCGACATTGGAAGCTGCTTTGATGTACCCAGGTAGATATGTTATATCTACTGTAACTACAAAAGACAACCAGCCAATCTTGGCAGCATCAACTGATAGATTGCACAACATTGCAGGAACCTATGTTGGAAAAGATGATCCTATTTGCATAGTACGTACTCAGAAAGATTTCCCAGCAACAGAAGAAGCAGGTGCGGCATTTAACAATCCACATCTAGTGGCAGGAAATACCAGAGGAAGTCACCACATGCCACTGATGCCAGTAAAACTAAACTCTCCAGCAAGCATCAACTATGCCATACCGATAGTATCAGCACTGGTGTTCTCAATGCACAATGGTATCTTGACAGGTCCAATTGACGGATTTGCAAGTGCAGACTGGGATTACATCAGAAATATCGCAATGAAGCGAGCAATCGCAATTCGAAGTCAAGGATTTGTTCATCCTGCAACACTTGTTCCAGAGGAACTCGAATATGGTGTAGGGTATAAAGCTAGAATGAGTGTCTTGTATAGTAAGATGAGACCAATTCCTGGTTCTCAGCCAAATGTAAAACCGGGACAGAAACCAAATCCAAATCAAAAACAAGGACAACAACAAAAGCAACAACAAGGACAAAGACCAGGACAGAAACCACAACAAGGTAACAGACCTCAACAAGGTCAGAGACCAGGTCAGCACCCACAACAAAAACAGCAACAGGGACAGAAACCAAATCCAAATCAAAAACAAGGTCAGAGACCACAACAGGGTCAACGACCTCCACAACAAGGACAAAAGCAAGGTCAACATCCAAATCAAAAGCAACAAGGCAATAGACCACAACAAGGTCAGAGACCCGGACAACATCCACAACAAAAACAAGGTCAACAACAAAAGCAACAACAAGGACAAAGACCAGGACAGAAACCACAACAAGGTAACAGACCTCAACAAAACAGACCTCAACAAAACAGGCCACAACAGCAAGGACAAAGACCACAACAAGGTCAGAGACCAGGTCAGCATCCACAACAAAAACAACAACAGGGACAGAGACCTCCACAACAACAGCAAAAGCCTCAGCAACCAAAATCACAATCATCTTCTACTACAGCTGCAAAACCAACTACAGAAGTTAAAGTAAAGAAACCACGTGCACCACGAAAGAAAAAGACTGAAACTAGTGCAACAAAACCTGCAGAAGGTACGGTTTCAACTGCACCAAAGACAGAACCAAGTACTACCTAGATTTAGGCAGTACTTTCTCATTTTCTAAATACTATTTTATTATCATGATATAGTGTATGTATTATTGTCAAGAAAAGTCCAGATTACCATAATTGGAAATAATGCCAATGGTACTACTCCAGAACTTGCAAAGATTGCATATGAGACAGGAATGGAGATTGCAAAGTCTGGTTCTGTTCTAGTTACTGGAGGATTGGACGGTGTGATGAAAGCTGCATCACATGGTGCAAAAGATGGTGGAGGACTAGTTGTAGGAATTATTCCACAAAATGATTTTTCGTTTGCAAATGAATACTGCGATATTGTAGTTCCAACCGGCATGGGGCTTTCAAGAGATTTTCTTACTGCATTATCCGGTGATGGAGTTATCATAGTTGGTGGAGGTTCTGGAACATTATCTGAGACATGTGCTGCATACATGCACAAAAAACCCATTGTTGCCATTCGTACTAGTGGCGGTGTTGCTGCAAAATATGCTGATACATATCTTGATCACAGAGAAAATGTCTTGATAACTGGCGTAGACAGTCCAAAGGAAGCTGTCAAAGTTATTCTGGAAAAAATTAATTCTATTGTATAGATATTAGATATTGGTCAGGCTCGTAGAATTTGTTTTGTTTTGCTAGTCTTTGTAGTTCTTGTACTATGTTTTGTATGCCAAATTGTTTTGCAGTTTCAAATAATGGCTTTTTGAGTCCCATTCCAAGCGATAATGCTTTTTCAATTTCTGGAACATCACTTGCCTGATTTGTAACAAGCCATGCTGCATTGTTTAGTATGTTTCCCAGTAATTGTATTGGATTGAATTTCTTTGCTAAATCTTCAGACAAGTTGATTCTCTCGTATTGTTCTTTGGAATACTTGTAAAACCCCTCGCCGCTTTTTTGTCCTAGCTTCTTTTCATTGTATAGTTTTTCAATCAAAGGGTGGGGGTTGATTACCTTGTTGTCTCTTGAATGCATCTCAATGGTAGCCTTATGGATGACATCCATGCCTGTAAAGTCAGCCAGCTCAAATATTCCCATTGGGAAATTCAATGTGAATTTTACTGCAGAATCAATCTCTTCTTTTGTTGCACCTGTTCTGTCCATTGCATATGCTGCTTCATGCACTAATGGAATGAATAACCTGTTTACAATAAATCCTGGAACATCTTTTTTGCACAGGACAGGTTCCTTTGAGACTGATTTTACAAAATTAATTGTTATATCTACTAGTTCTTTTGATGTCTTTTGACCGGGAATAACTTCGACTAGCTTCATTAGTTGTGGAGGATTGAAGAAATGAATTCCTATGAATTTTTCAGGTCTTGATGTTGTACTTGCAATTTCAGTAATTGGCAATGTACTGGTATTTGATGCAAATACTGTTTTATCTAGTGCAACTCTGTCTACTTCAGCATAGACTTTTTTCTTGAGATCCATGATTTCTGGAACTACTTCAATCATCAAATCACAGTCTTTGAGTGCCTCTTTTAGGTCAACTATTGGCGTAATCCTTGCAAAAATTTCTTTTCCTTGCTGTTCTGTTATCTTTTGTTTTGATACTAATTTATCTAAAGACCATTTTATCTTCTCCATTGCCTTGTCTAGGAATTGCTGTTCAATATCTCTAAGAACTACTGCATATCCTGCCATTGCAGACACTTGAGCAATTCCATGGCCCATTATTCCCGAACCTAAAACTGTGATGTTTTTTATCGCCATGTATGATAAGAGAAAATTACATCTATTTCTAAGTTTTTAGACTTGTGCCTGATAAATGGAAATAAATGGTATATTTTTGTGATTTTACAAATTCTCCATTTGTCCACATTGCCTGAACAAATTTTGGTGCTGAGCTTATTCCATTAAATGTGATTTTTTTCATAAACTATCTCATTCATTATTGCTTATATAGTAATTTTTATTAAAATCTCAAAATTGAACCTATAACGGCACTTAGACCCCCCAACTCAAACCTGTGAAAGAAGCAAATCTTCAGACTACAAACTATCTACAATTTCTTTGATATGTGGAGGAATCTCTGGTAACTCACCAATATGACTAACATTATTCTGCAATACATCAGGGCCAATTCTTCTTACCCTTTGAGTCCCAATCAGTGTGGCAATACCTCTGTCAATGTCCTTTTGGGGCAATACCGCCTTTAGTTTTTCAAGTAAAGTATTCTCATCTTCATACTTGTCAATGGCATGCTGTAGCAATACCAATTTGTCTTCACTGGACAATTCCACCATAACATAACACATTTTGTCTTGATAAAAAATCTTTTTAAAAAAATACAATACCCATAGTTTTTTTAACTTGAAAATCAAAAGAAGATTAAATGATTCCCGTTATAGGATATGCCGCAAATCAAGCAAAAGCACAACTGACTCCATACACTTTTGAACGAAGAGACCCAAAAGAATACGATGTCCTAATAGATATCAAGTATTGCGGCATTTGTCATACAGATATACATCAGGTAAATGATGAATGGGGAGGCTCTACTTATCCAATGGTCCCAGGACATGAAATTGTAGGGATTGTGTCCAAAACAGGGAACAAAGTTACAAAATATAAGATCGGAGACAGAGTTGGAGTAGGGTGTTTTGTAGACTCTTGTCGTACGTGTACTCCCTGTAAAAACGAATTAGAGCAGTATTGTGCAAATGGCATGGTTACAACATACAATGGAGTGGAAAAAGACGGAACTACAACTCAGGGTGGATATTCAAGTAGAATTACAGTTGATGAAAACTATGTTCTAAAAATTCCAGACAATATTCCTCTTGACAAGGCAGCGCCATTACTGTGTGCAGGAATAACGCTCTACTCTCCACTAAAACACTGGCAAGTAGGTCCTGGAAAAAAGATTGCAATCATCGGCCTAGGTGGTCTAGGACATATGGGCGTAAAAATAGCTCATGCACTGGGTGCTGAAGTTACAGTCCTTAGCCATTCTCTTAGAAAATTACAAGACGGCAAAAAAATGGGAGCAGACCACTTTTACGCAACATCAGACCATGAGACATTTGAAAAACTCCAAGGATATTTTGATGTCATAATAAGTACAGTATCTTCAGACTTTGATCTAAACCAATTCTTGAATTTATTGACACTTGATGGAACCATGGTTCAAGTCGGTCTTCCTGAAAAAGAAACAACCATGAGTTTTGCATCACTAATTGGCAATAGACGTAGTCTTGCAGGCTCTCTTATTGGAGGAATAAAAGAGACCCAGGAGATGCTTAATTTTTGCAGTAAAAATGACATTGCAAGCGATATTGAAATAATTCCAATTCAACAAGTGGGCGAAGCATACAAAAGAATTCTGAATAGTGATGTAAGGTATAGGTTTGTAATTGACATGAAATCATTACAACAATAATCATAAAATTTTCTATAAAATATCAGATGTGATTATTTATTTTGCCACATTTTTTGCCAAGTTTCAGCAAACTTACTCATCATCTCACCATATGCCTTTATCTGTTCCATACCTGATTGATTGAATGAATTTAGCCAGTTATCCTCTGGTTTGAATGCTTTAACTCCTGTCTCCAAGATGGCTTTTTTCCAATTTTCAGTAAACTTGTCCAAGATTTCGCTACTGGACAATTGTACTGCTTTAGCCATAACTTCGGTATACTTTGCCTGGACTTCGCTAGCTGACCTCTGCAAAGCTGCATAGTCGCCCATCCATGCTTTCAGTGATTTGTTATAGTCAAACCACAACTTGTCCCAATCTGTGGATGCATTATCTTTTGACATGTACCTGTATTGTTTTGTTACTTGATAAGACTTTGGTATTGTATAACTGGTAAAAATAATTTGAAATTCAAATAGTCTTAGGATACTTGTATGGCATCCCATGCAGATTGTGCTGCAACATTGGAACACCAAAGTAGAGCTTGTATCTGATAAGTTCCTTTTTCATCATATATTCCACTATCAATATTTATTTTAATTGGGACTCGAGTTGGAGATACATCAAAATGACTAGACAAGATTGGCTGGGATCCTGGTCTACCGTCTTCTAAACTCACAGTACATCTTGTTGCAGTGCTAGTTCCTTGGTTGAATAAATTCATCTCATATGTTACAGTATGGCCAGTAGTTCCATTAACCGTATGGTAAAAACTAGTTATGACTAAATCAGGACCTTCATGATTTCCAAATGGATGTAAAAAGAACACTGCCACTATAATTGACGATAAAATCACACCCGAAATGATATAGGTTCTTTTAGATACATTCACAAAAATATGACTTTTTTTGACATATTTGTCTCATTCCTTTCTAGAATGCCATTCTTGATACAACATAATCAAGAAATCATACATAATTCACAGTCGCAAAGTGTTTCTGGATTTTCTTTTGCAAGACATTTGCCATGTTGGCCTGCCTGACACTGGACGCATATGTGAATTTTATCATCCAATGAAGAATACTTTGGCGCACCATCAAATCCAAATCCGCCATCTTGAGGTCCAACCATAGGCTATTTCTACAATTAACGGGTATTTCTGCTTACTCACAAATCCTACTATTAGCGATGTATTAGAAATTACAAATCTTCAGATTGATAAGAAATGCAAATTATTTAGTCATAGTTAAAAAAATCAGAAGCCGTGGACTGCAGATTAACCATCTCTACATGGTCTTGTTGTAATATCCACGGTTTCCGCTTACAACATGATATGATTAGGTGAATATATCAAATAGTTTGTTTAATTCAAACAACTTAGTACCACTATTTGGAATGATCTGATCGTTATCAATACAATATTTTACAATAAACAAACACAATCTTTTCTATATACTCTCATAATCTATATTGCAGATTCTCTACAAGCGGGAGTTCTAAGGGTTAAAGCCCTAAGAACAACCGCACTTGAATCTGATGTTTTTTATAATTTATCTAAAAAAGACGAATGGAACTAATTTGGAGTTGAAACTAGTTCTTTGATTTTTTTAAAATTTCATCCCACAGAATCTGGGGTACTGGCATTGCAGATAAACGAGAATTTCTTACTAGTTCCCAATTCTTGAATTTTGAATCGTTTTTGATTTCATCTAACGTCACAGGCCTCTTGAATCTGCTTGATATTTTGACATCAAATACTATGAATCTTTTATCTGACTCTTTTGGATTTGAATATGGATTTGTAATGATATCTACAACACCCATTGCCTGTCTTTCATCTCCAGTATGGTAAAAAATTGCCTTGTCTCCCTTTTTCATATTACGCATGTGTTTTAGAGCCAAATTATTATGAACTCCATCCCAAACTGTCTTTTTTTCTTTTTCCAATGAATCAAAATTATACCCTGAAGGTTCTTGTTTTAAGAGCCAATAATTCATATTTTTCATACAGTTTGTTTTGTTATAGATTTTTCTCTAATTCAATAAAGCCAGTTTTGATGCACATGAGATTTGACAAATTTTGATTATTTTTCATAACAATCATGCTCAAATTATTTAGCTATCCTCTTAAACCCCGTATTGGAATTATACAGTAGATTTTGGATTTAGAGAAATTTACAGATGATGTGTATACTGTAGCTGAAAAATTAACAAACGGACAGCCTATGGACAATAAAGCAAAAATAAATTTTGTGAGGGAAAGATTAATCGAATTATACAAAAAAAACCTAGTAAAGATTAACCATTCAGTATTAGAGATAATCTGTGCTGCAAATCTAATATCTAACGGATATACTGTAGATATTGAAAAACAACTTTCGAATATTCTAGTTTGCGATGTATTTGCAACTAAAGGGGACGGTACATTTATTCTAGAAATCGAAACTGGGTTCACGCCGCCAGACCATGCACTTGATACAATCGACTATTATGTGGCAAGAATATCTAGTAAAATTGCAAGATATAGTAAATTTTGTTCCAAGTTTGCACTTGCCACACCAGTTGTAGGAATATTGCCAATCCCAAAATTATTCTTAAAACCTCCAAAGGATAGAAAAGCCGACGAGGTTCAAAAAATTAAAACGTTGGTAGATAGATTTTACAAAAATCCGCCAATAGAATTAGATGATATTCTAAATGCCCATTTGCATTCCATATATCTAATCAATATCGACAAGGGTTTTGCAAAACAAATAGATCCTCAAGGATATCTTGAACTTACGGAAAAACTTCAGGATGTAAGCGGATTAGACCTGTAATATTAGAAAGAATTGCAAGTATTTCTAAATTTTCAATCATGTTTTTTTTGTCTCTTTCGTATATCTATCAAGTTATACTGGTCATGAAATGCCCCACAATTACGTGAAGTTTTCCTCTATGCATAAAACTAGGATATTATATCTAGAGAAAATTTCATTAGGTCGTTTTTTGATTACTGTGATCAATGTTCCAAACTACAAAATGTCCCATTTGCAGACAAAAGTTTACAGCGCATTCTGAACTTCAAGAACAAATCTGTAAAATCATAATGGTAAAAGAATTCTCAGGTAATTGTCCGGGGTTTGATGTAGAACATTGGGGAAAAGACAACTAGTCTATTGGGATATGGCGTTTGATCTAGGTCCTGATTTCATAGTTCTTTCGATTGCTCCATTAAGCTGTTCCATGGTAAATGGTTTTGGAACAAATATCGAACCGCCTCCTTGAAGGCATTGCATGATAAGCGATGTAGAATCACTAGCTGAAATAATTATGACTCTTGCATTAGAATCAAGTTTCATGATTCTTCTCAGAGTCTCTTCGCCGCCCATAAGGGGCATAATTATGTCTAAAAATATGATGTCCGGTTTGAATTGTTCGAATTTTGTTATTCCATCAGGTCCATTCGATGCGTATTCGACAATATGTCCCAGAGGCCTATAGTATCCAATTATCTTCTGTTGTAGTGCTGGAGAGTCATCAATGACCAACATTTTCATGGTAAAATATATCGATCATAATTATTGTTAAGGTCAAGTGTGTTCAAAATTTGCAAACTAAAGGTAAAAACAAAAAAGTCATCTGTCCTTGGGTGGACATGGCAATTTCCTAATAACATGCCAACGCATCTTATCACTTTCCCTCTTGCCATTGTTCTTCATTTCTGAAGATTTCTGTGTTTGTTGTCACACAGTAGTTCTGCCAGAAATGTTCAAACATCGCTTTAGAAATCCAAGTCCTTACCTGAAATTCCATCAGTCAAGCGAGCCTTCACATTATCGGTCAGATGACTAATATTAATACGACATTGTGGAATAAAAAGCCTGTCTATATAGATCCTGTATAACTAAACGAATAAAATAATTATTTTTTATAAAATGAATTAAAAAATACTATATTTTATTGAAATATAACTGTAAGCCAGATTTTTTTTATTTTCAATTACCCATATCTAGATACATTGAACCATTAAATTTTTGAACTATCGTATCTTTTTTTCAACTCATCCATGGTTTGAGCCCATTCTGATTTGTCTGCTCTTCATTCGGCATGGCATTTCTACACAATGACCAGCAAATCCATTTTATAATTTCAGACCAGATGGACTTCAGGTATACATCATCTGTGAAATAATTGCAGTTTTGACCATCAATCATAGCAACAATATTTTTTGTCATATTAGACGTTAGGAGTTATTTTGGCCAATGCTCCAGAACCTTGCTGTAAAAATCAATAATGTCTTTTTTTGAAATAATTTTATTGATTAGATGTACTTTTAGTAAATGATGCTTTTCTTCGTGCATCAGTACAAAACTTCATTTGTTCAGGAGTATGTTCCTTTACGGCCACCCCACACATAGAACAAGTTGGAGTAACTTCAATTGGTTTTCTCTCAAATTTCATAATAATCCTCCTCTGTATCATCTGATTCCAATATCCATAAATTATTTTTGCTCATTGATTGGTCTAATTGTATTATAGAACGCAGTATTAGTCCCGAAATGCCTAGGTGAGATGTAAGAAACGCGGTAGCCTCCTCCAAGGCATGCTCCCCCCTATATCCCTCGTCATAAGTCATCTCTATTATTCCCTTATCGGTCTCTACAAGTGCAGTGATTAACGAATACGGTCCAAGGTTTTCATCTTTTTTTTGAACGTAAAGATTCAGGCTAACATTTTGTACAACATGTCCTCGTTCAATGAATTTTCCTGAAGACATTAATGCTATTGTCTTATCTGGCACCCTATCAATCCTATGGGGATCTGCTACTTCAATTATTTTTGCCACATGTTAATTATGTAAACACTCTAGATAATCTTGATGTTGTCGTATAAAACACGATCCCAGAACTGACAGTTTACTTTTCGTCATCTATTGTTCCACCTTGACCATAAAGGGCAGGCATAGATATGGTGTGAGTAACATGTGGAACAGTTCTCACCTTACTTATTGTCAAGTCAACTTTTGTCACATCATCGGACTGGATTTTTACAAATATGTCATGTTTACCCATAATTCCATTTACTTCAGATACATTTGGTAATTCCCTAATTTTTTGTATCACTTCTTTTTCATTCCCTGGAATGCAGGTTGCAAGAATATAGGTAATCATTACACAATCAAAATAATAATAGATGTTAATAACTTATCTTTTGAAATTTGGAAGGTTATTGCTATCTCTAAACCAATTTGTTAGATTCTTTCAACGTAGTACAGTATCATAGTTTAATTCTAGAATGAGATGTGAAACTAAAGACAAATTCTACCAATGATTTGATTAAAATGTCTGAGGGAGTACGAGAAGAGATTACTCGAGATGTTTTAGAGACATTTGGGATTGATTTGTCAAAACAAGAGCTTGAACATCATGATAAAACAAAGCCAGTATGGACTCAACAGATTCGAGACAACAAATCCCTAAAAAATGAACTAGATTCATTTCTAAATATTGTTAAAAACAACATTGAGAATCTCCCAGAGATGATTCAGTTTGAAAAAGATCACCCTTCCATAATATCTGGAAACCCTTCTCAAGATTCAATTGCATATGATCATGAATTTCTATGGATATGTGAATCTCATGTGAAAAAATTTGATAAGGAAAACTATCTTACAAAAAAAGACATTACAAAATACAATTCTCAGATTCAAGAATTAAAAGATAGTATTAGGTGCATAACCATTGGTCAGAGCCTATAAAAATAAATTATTTTTAAAAATCTAAAAATGAATCTTTGTAATTCTTGATAATACAACCACTGCGATTATGGACAAAGATATTGCAAGTCCTGCTAATGGACCAAACTCTGGAATCACGGTAGTTCCAAATAGTTCAATCTCTTTAGAGCCCGCGGGAATTGGACAATCCAATATTCTAATTATGTTAGTTTCACTTTGATCACATCGAATTTGATTTCCGTCTACCTTTAAGACAATCTCACCTCCCGGAGTATCTACTATTCTCTTTGGAATTTGATATTGTTGGTCTACGATGTTTGTTGTAACTTGTGATGTGTCAAGCGCAATTGTAATTTCATTATTCGATGGAGATACAGAGACATCTCCATATTTTACAAGGTTTGTACCATTGGTTCTAACCTTGATTTGACTGTCAATAACCTGGATTGTAGTCAAAACACTTGCATTTATGGTAAACTGTACCTGGGTAGTCTGTGTGTCATACCTGATGGTTGCAGTATACACCCCACCAATGGAGTTATCATTGATTACAAAATCATGAACAAATAGATTGTTTAGAAGATCTGGTTGTCCTACATCATAGACATTGCCCATTGGATTTCGTATTATTATTGTAACAGGATTGCCATCTACTACATGTGTTACAGATCCGCTAATAATCACCTTGTCTCCTTGTTGATAATAGTCCTTATTTGCAATAGCTGTAATTCCACTACTATCAGCATATGCAGGAAATGCGATTAAGGATATGCTTAGAAGAGAGAATAGCAATATTGCATTTTTTGAAATTCTCAACAAAAGTTTGTTGGATTTTCTTGATATTTAACTGTGGTTTTATTTTTTACAATCTGAAAATTTTAAACATTCATGATTCTCTCAAAAAAAAGAGTCTAGACCAGCTTTTGCTTGAGGAGTATCTTTCTCCAGGTATTTTGTCATCTTATCACCCATGCTCTTTGCAGCTGTAACCTTACGTTTCCCTATCCAATAATATGTCTCATCAGTTGTATCTTTTGCAATTAAAACAACCAATCTGCCAAAATCTTTTCTTCCAGTACGACCTTTTCTTTGGACATATCTTATAGAACTTGGAACGTTATCAAAAAACACTACAAGATTAACTTCAGATATGTCTAAACCCTCTTCTCCCACCCTAGTAGCTATTAGAACCTTGTATTCACCATCACGAAATTTCTGTATTGTCTCTATCTGTTTTTTCTGTTTAAGACCAGTCTCTCCAGCTTTTCCAATTAAAAATCCTGCAGGAATTCCCATTTCATTTAGTTTCTTATGTATGATATCAACTGAATCCCTATAGCTTGTAAAGACTAGAGCTTTTCCAGAAATACCTTTCAGTACTTCATGTAATTTTTGCATTTTAGAATGTTCGATTCCTTTTGCCTGTGCTTCTTTTGCAAGCCTAATAGCTTTTCCAAAATTTAGATCATTTTCAAACAAATCTCTTATTCCAACCCCTTTTTTTTCACGTGTTCTTTCGCAAAACCTAAGAAATGACGTTACACCATGAGATTCAAGAACATTTAGTGCATGAATTAATCGTATGGCGGTAAAAAGAGGTTTTGCAGCTCCTCTGTTTTGTCTTAAGACATATTCTCTCACCCGTAACAATTCAGACATTGACCTGCCACCCGTAAGACCTACGCCCATTCTTCTAAGATCCTTGTATCTAGAGTCAATTGCGGCTTTTATCAGAGATTGAATCTCTTTCATCTCAGGTGGGAGTTCAACCATAATCCATTGCGTATCAGTTTGTTGTACGTACGGACTTACGTCGGGGCTCTCTTCGGTTCGTTGTGCAATGCTCGCAATTTTCAATATTCGTATCATCTCTTCTGCTTTTTGTTTTTCACTTGGTAAAGTTGCAGTCATTCCAATGATTCTAACATCTGCATTAGCAAAACGCTCTGCTATTCCGGAATAAGCATAATCACCCACAGTTCTGTGCGCTTCATCAAATATCACTAGAGAAAATTGTTCTGGAGATACAATTTGCCTATCAAGATCATTTTTTGCAATTTCAGGTGTTGCGCAGATCACACTGTTTACCCACATCTTTTTTCTTTTTGCGAGAAGATCTTCACCGGTAATTAGAGCTACATCGTCTATTAGCAGATTATTTTTTAGAAATTCATAATGTTGGTGTGCTAAAACTCTAGTTGGTGCCAAAAATAATACGCCGCCTTTTCTTCTTGAAATAAATTCGGCAATAACATGTAATGCAACTGTTGTCTTACCCAATCCAGTTGGCAAAACAATCAGACAATTTTCTGAAATTGCCTGCTTTGCCAAATTGTCTTGATAGTCCCTGTGTTCTATGCTTGATTTTTTGATGTACTTGTGTTCTACGAAATTGTCACTCATCGATATTCAAAATTGGCAATCTTGGGTAAAAAGCTTGTTTAAAATCAGGAGCTAATCTTTGCATACTTTTGTTTTCACTTTAAATTTGTAATCTTATATTGAAGCACGATACAGTTTCACTGTGAAAAAGGCATTTGATCGTCCAACTTGGGACGAATATTTTATGCTCCAGGCTGAACTTGCAAAATTGCGCTCTAATTGTATTACGCGACAGGTAGGTGCAGTAATAGTAAGAGGAAACAGACAGATTGCTACTGGATATAATGGAACACCGCCAGGAGTAAAGAACTGTTTTGAGGGAGGGTGTAAAAGATGTCAACTTCGAATGGAGGGAAAAGTTGCTTCAGGAGAAGGTCTTGACAGATGCTTGTGCAATCATGCGGAAGCAAACGCGATAATGCATTGTGCCATATTGGGTGTAGGCTCTGGAACAAAAGATTCCACATTGTATACTACATTTGTCACATGTTTGGAATGTAGTAAGATGGCAATTACAATAGGTATCAAGAGAATTGTATGTCTTGGAAGCTATCCTGAAACAGATTATGAATTATTACATGAAGCAGGGTTAGAGGTTGTAGTTTTAGACAGAAATAGAATTAATCATTGGATCAAGGTGTTGCTTGAAGAACCCAATGCTAATTTGACACCAAGCAAGTGATGATGTAATGTTGAATGCAGTAGAAGACATAACAACCAGTATGCCCCCTGCACTACTAGTATCTGCATCTTATGACGGTTTTAAAAAATGTGCAGTATTGAAATTTTATGAACCAAAATCACAAACACTGAAACTTTGGTATGACAATACTGGTCACAAGCCATATTGTTATTCGAAACTAGACCCTGAAGAATTAAAGTTTCTCTCAGATAGAACAGATGTTCTAAAACTAGAGAAAGTACAACGCAGAGATTTGCTAAAAGATAGAATGATTGACATGACAAAAATTGTTGTATCTGACCCTCTTGCAATTGGTGGAACACAAACTGACAAGAGTATACGCAATACAATGGAAACATGGGAATCAGACATCAAATATTATGAAAATTATCTTTATGACAATTCATTAATTGTTGGAAGATACTATAGTGTAGAAGAGGGAAAACTCAAAGAATACAACTATCCCATACCCGATGAGGTTCAACTTGCACTAAAGGGGCTGTTGTTTGACAAAGTAACAAACATGGGAATTATCGATTCCAAAGAATTTCAAAACCACATTAGCGAGTGGGCAAACCTTCTCAATCAACCTGTGCCCAACATACGAAGAATCACCTTTGATATTGAGGTGGAATCGGAAGTTGGAAGACTGCCAGATGCCAAGATTGCGGATAAAAAAATTACTGCAATTGGATTTTGTGCAAGCGATGATTTCAAGGCAGTATTTGTTCTAAAGAGAGCAGGACGACAGTTGGGAACAAACGAGATTCCAGAAGGTGTCAAGATTTCATTTTATGATGAAGATAAAGAAGCAGACATGCTAAGGGATGCATTCAAAATTTTGGAGAGCTATCCTTTTGTTATGACGTTTAACGGCGATGATTTTGATATGCCGTTTATGTATAATAGAGCAGAAAGACTAGGGGTTCCGCTAAAAGAGATTCCTCTAATCATGATGCGTGATTCTGCAACGCTAAAAAAAGGCGTACACATTGATTTGTATCGTGCATTTTCTAATCGTTCATTTCAAATCTATGCATTTTCGCACAAGTACAGTGATTTTTCATTAAACAGCATCTGTGAAGGGCTAATTGAAGAGTCAAAGACAGAATATGAGGGAGAGATTGAAGACTTGTCCCTATACGAATTGGCAAATTACTGTTTTAATGATGCAAGAATCACGCAAAAGCTTACCAGTTTTAACAATGATCTGTTGATGAACTTACTTGTCGTCATTACAAGGATTGGAAGAATGCCAATTGATGACATATCAAGAATGGGAGTATCACAATGGATTCGAAGTTTGTTCTACTATGAACATAGAAAACATAACTTTTTGATTCCAAGAAGAGATGAGCTTGATCTAAAATCGGGTTCTGCATCCACAGAGGCAGTAATAAAAGACAAGAAATATCGCGGAGGCCTGGTTGTAGAACCAACTGAAGGAATTCACTTTAATGTCTCTGTAATGGATTTTGCCAGTCTGTACCCTAGCATAATCAAAGTAAGAAACCTCTCCTATGAGACAGTACGCTGTACTCATGACGAGTGTAAAACAAACACAATTCCAGGAACAAGCCACTGGGTCTGTACCAAAAGAAACGGTCTTACTGCCATGTTGATTGGCTCACTAAGAGATTTACGTGTCAATCATTACAAGAGTCTTTCAAAGAACCCTAGTCTTTCGGCTGATCAAAAGCAACTGTATACAGTAGTCAGTCAAGCACTCAAAGTCATTCTGAATGCAAGCTATGGTGTAATGGGTGCAGAAATATTTCCGCTATATTGTCTCCCAGTAGCTGAAGCGACAACTGCCGTTGGAAGATATACAATTTTGGAGACGATTGAAAAATGCAAATCTTCTGGAATCCAAGTGTTATACGGCGATACTGATTCTT
>JAGWGA010000023.1 GCA_028867675.1 Nitrososphaerota archaeon
GTCTGGAGGGTTAAAACAAGGAAAGACGATTGCATTATCTGGGCCCCCTGGAAGTGGAAAGACTACGTTTGGAATGCAATTTCTATATTCTGGTGCTAGAGATTTTGAAGAACCTGGAATATTTGTAACTCTTTCACAAAGTCCAACTGAAATAAAAAATGATTTCAAGTCTCTTGGTTGGGATATTCAAAAATTCATTGATGAAGGGTTATTGATAATCATTGATGGACGACCTTTCAAGAAAAAAGAGGGTTTTATTGCATTAGATGAATCTCTTTACAGTGGAGAACCTCTTCCATTTATGCATCTGACACAACTTATTCTAAGTAGCATCAAAAGAATAGGCGCAAAACGTATTGTGGTAGATTCTCTTACCGTTCTTTCCTTGCAATATACAAATAATTTCTATATCCGACAGGGTCTTCAAGGTCTAATTTATGCATTAGATGATCAAGACTGTATGTCCATATTGATTTCAGAAGTGGATTCATCTGAAAAAATTCCTGTCGAGTGGTACGTCTCTTCGGGTGTCATATTGCTTCACCATGGAAGAAAAGAATACCTCATGGAGCGAACAATACAGGTTCTCAAGATGCGCGGCTCTAAACATAGTGAGCAGATATTCCCAATACGATTGAACGAAATGGGTCTTCAGATAATGTATCCAAGAATGATGACGTAAAATTATGGATGAATATTTTTTGATATTGTCCAAAACGAATCAAAAAGTGTCTTCATTGAATAAACCAATGTTTCTGAATCAGTCCACATGGCATTCATTTGTGGTGATGATTGATTTGCATTTTTAATAAAATGTAATATTTCCTTTCCATCTTTTATCAAAAAGCAAAGATTGTCATGTACTCCTACCGGAATCTTCTTGACTCTGTTCTTATCCATATCCTCAAAAATGTATAATACATTATCAGAAATTGAAGATAATAATTTAAAATTAATCTTTAATTGTTTTATATCTTCAAGATGATCTACATGGTAGAACTTTAAAAAATCCTTTTCTGCACCTAGTATGAGAAATTCACTGTTTACAGTCCTGATCATTTCTTTTATCTTGCTGTTTATTTGGTTAGAACCTTCAAGCATTTGAAATTTCTCCTCTTTTATCTCTTTAACTACATTAAACTCTGGAATAGAATCCCATAATTTCTTGATCTCATCTTCGTGATTTTCTAAAGCATTTACGCGCTCTTTTTCTGCGTTAACAAGAACCCATATTGCCTTGTTTAAGGGCTCTGCCGAAAATCTCGTAGGGTGTTGAAATGTTGCTGCAACAAGTCCTTTATTTTGCAACGTGGTGAGAAGGTGATATGTTTCAGTTCTTGGCATCTTTAGTGCCTTGCATATTTCGGGTGCAGTCTTTGAGCCATATTTGCCCAAATAGATGTACACCTTGCTCTGATTTGAAGTGAGTCCAAATTTGGCAAGTTCATTTTTTAGCTTGTCGCAAATTATCTTTTGTTCATATATTGCAGAATTTGAATCTGCATCAAAGATTGATTGTTCATGTTCATCATTTCTTAGTTCTAAACTGGGATCCAATGATCTAAATATCATTTTTAATTCCTTTAAGTGATATGTGGCACATTATGTCAAACTGCGTCACATCTTGTGGTATATTTTTCAAGATTTCCATAATGTCAAATTTTAATTCCGTGAATAATCTCACTAGGTATTGTAAAGACTGACTTGTAAGAGAATCTGGTCTTCGGTTTTCCTGCTTTTACAAAGGATACTTGAAGTCCCAAGTCCTGATTTAATAATGTAACACAGCCAAGTTCCCTTTTGACGCCCTTTGAAATCATGCTGTCAATTGACTCTTTGATCTTTTCTATTTTTTCTATCTCTGTTTTTATTTTTTCTAATGCCTTAAAATAAATCTCAAGCTCTCCCTTGGGACCTATGCCGTCATATACTGAAATTGCACCCAAATCATACCAATTGGTCTTTTGATCTTTTTTCTTTACTATTTTCTTCTTTTTTGGGTCTGAAGAACCTTCCAACTTTCCTTTCAACTCTTCAAATTCTGCAGAATCATTTGGTGTATTTTCAAAGCGAATCTTCTCTCCTATTACCTCTGAGTATTCTTCCGATTTTCTCTTTAGTATCTTTAAATTATTTCCAAGATGTGATTGAAGTTCTTCAATTGTGTGAAAATGCATTATATCTTCTTTCATATCTTCTATATTCCTTCTATCTGTAATGATGAATCTGTAACCATAATGTCTTCTGTATTGGAACCTGGCAATCGTTTTAGTCTCTTTGTAGCTTCACGAACAAATGCAATTTTTTCGTTCTTTACAACCCTGTCTGCTCTTGCCATGTTGACAATATTTGGGATAATTAATTTTAGAATATTTGATGTTTCGTCTAAACTAAGTTGGTCCAATCTTTTCTGTTCTGATTTAAAATTAGATTTTATGACAAGCAAGTCAAGAGAGGGCATGAGTATAATTCTAGTATCATCTGGTAAGTTTAACAATCTAGGATTGATATCTATTGAAAATCCTAGATAGTTAGTAATTGTTCTTAACGAATTGTACAATTCGTCGGTAATGTTGGTTTTTTCTTTATCTAATTCGTAAATTTGGATGGCTTCTTCTACCAGATCGTCTATTCCCTTTATTGAAGATGCTAAATCATCTAGTGTATTATCTGATGAAGACATGTACAAAAAATTCGGGTTTTTGTATGAAAAAGATATGTATGTATCTGTACGTTACACAGACTACTAATTTGATCTATTGATGAATCAAAATTTTTGAAAATCTCTTAGAAATTATAGCGGTGTGACTAGTAAGTTTTAGACAAGACATGTTCATCTCTATTAGCAAGAAACTGGCCAAAAAAATCAAGAATGTGGCAATTTTCTAGGCGTAGAGGATTAAGTTCGTTAGTCACGGGAATGATACTCATTGTGGCCACTGTAATTCTTGGCTCTTCAGTAGTTGTATGGTCAACCGGAAGTCTTTCAGTAGCAAAATCTATTCTAAACTCACTTTATTCTACTAGTGTAAATGCTCTTACTGAAAAACTAGTAGTTGAAAATACTTGGTTTGGCAGTGTTCCATCGAAATTCATCAACGTTACACTGTATAATGTAGGTACTACGGGTGTAACTGTTACTGACATAAAAATAATAAATTCAACCAAAACCTTGGACATTCCTATCATGCATGGAAATATTCCTTCTCAAGCCACAAATTCAACAAAAATTTCTTACAGTTGGACAAGTAATGTTCCTTTGAGTGTTGTAATTACCACTACACGTGGTTTAGTAGTTATTGCTAATGTATCTCCCTAATTATAAATGTGTGACATGAAAGATATTTCCATTATATTAAGATCAAATGCAAATATGTCATATTCCAATACAGATGCTTGTTAATTACTCTCCTTTGAGATGATTACACACGGCAATCATATATGCAAAATAGGTGTAATCACAATTCATTTAGAAATTTTAATCATTATCATAAAGGGATATCCAGTATAGTAAGTAGCGCAATTTTGCTTGTAGGAATTTCTTTAATTGGAGTAATGGGAGTTTCATGGGCCAAAGACAATCTCACCAGAAATGAAAAGATCATGGATGATACTTACTCTAATAACATCAATAAAATTAAAGAAAATATTGCCCCTCAAAATGAATGGTATAATTCTGCCCAACAGCAATTCAATGTGACTTTTATAAATACAGGTATTGACGGTCTAAATGTTAATGAAATAGAGATTAAAGGAATTAATTCTATAGATTTACGAATACCGCCAACAGCAGTTCCGCCTGGTAAAACATTTTCCAAGTTGGTGAATTATAACTGGGTAGGAGATCCTATTGATATTTCACTGATTACTAATCGTGGTTCGATCTTTACTTATCATCTTAATACTCCTGCAGCTGGACAATTGATAATCAACAAAGTGGCAAAGCAAGCCGATGGAAACTTTACCTATTATGGTGATCTGGGTAATTTTTGGATCCAAACTTCCGGAAATCGGAATACTGCAAATCTTGATAAAAATGGAAATATGGTTCTAAGTGGTACAATCCGGGATTTCAATGGTTCTGCATGGCCACAAGGTGCGCATCCGGATTTTGAAAAAGTTTGTGGCTACTGTCCGTTTGGAGTTATTCCGGGAATTGTCATGCCAACTCTAGGTAATGATAGTGAACCTGTATACAACAATCAAACCACTTCTGCATTTAACAATGGTTATGCAAGATTTTACCAGTGGTTCCACGACGATAAAACAGCTAATGTAAAAAAACAATTGAATATTACATTGATTGAACAAGGAACTAACCCTCAAACATGGAAGTATAGCAATATGTCGTTCTTTCCAATAGATAACCAATTATTTGGAAATAGTGGAAAAGATGCACAGGGAAAATGGCATAACTTTGGATTTACATATGAAGTTCACAGTTCGTTTACCTATCAAGGCGGGGAGACTTTTAATTTCTGGGGGGATGATGATGTTTGGGTATTTATCGACCACAAACTTGCAATGGATTTGGGAGGAGTTCACGCAGGATCTCCCGGTACAGTAAATCTTGATTCCCAATCCAGTCAACTTGGAATCACTCGTGGAAATACGTATTCTTTTGACTTTTTTTATGCTGAACGCCACACCACTAGTTCTGAAATGCAAATGACTACCTCTATACAACTTGGGACTCCAGGAACAGGACAATCTGGAGTATTCTTTGTAGACCCAGGAGTGTACACCATAGGTGAAACTCCAAAATCTGGATGGACTCTTCAAAGTATTACCTGCGATAACACATATTCGCAACCCAATGCCACAAAGGTTATAGTGACCGTACCTAAAGGAGTAACTACGTGTACATTCACGAATTTCCATAATTGATCAATCTTATCTTCTTTGTAATGAACTGACGTGGCAACCAAATCCTGTTCTGAAAATGTTAGTGTAATGTCTTAAACTCATAAATTTACGATGTAATTTTATGTGACACCTAGAATCATTTATCGACGATTATGATTGTTTTTATCATATGACGTTTGGAGTGATGTCTTTAGCTAATGGCATTAATTGTAATGAATTGACTTGTAACATATGTGCAGATGAAAATCATGAATGATCGAAGAGGTATAAGTACAGTAGTAGGAGCAGTTTTCTTTATTATAATTTTTACGACTGCAATAAGCTTCGTTACTTATGATATGAATTTACTCAATAATTTTACTGATGCATTTGTAACAAAAAGCCAAACTGATGCAGATGCAAATCACGAACAATTTTCAATTACCAAAGTAACTCTTGATAACAACAAATTCAATATCACTGTTCAAAATTCAGGAAATATACCAATAACTATTGATAGACTGTGGATTCAGAACAAAACCGATGTTACCTGGGGCACTTCAAAATATGTTATTAATCAGATGGTATATCCTGGAAATTCTCTTACCAAAATAGGACAAAGCCTTCCTCTTTACGCTAAATCTACTCAAGGATATGATATCAAACTAGTCACAATGCGTGGAAATGTCAAAGAGTTTTTCGTCAACTCTGTTAGTCAGCAACCTGTGTTTCTGCAATTATTTGCATTACCAAATTCAAGCCCCAATAATTTTAACACTACTTTACTTCTAGGTGTCACAAATAATATGACTAATGGCGGCTCTCTGTCCAATATTCAACCAAATATGGTAGTTACAAACATGACAGGTTTTGGCAGAGCGACTCTTATTTCAGGTCCTGCGCCTTCATTTTATCCTCTTTTGAATGTCGGAAATATGGCCTTTTTCAAGTGGGATTATACAATCACTGGTACTAGTGGCTACAAAGTTAATTTCAAAGTATCTCTAAAAAATGGATATCTTTTCAATAATGCGTCACAAAATGTTTTCATAAACACTGCGGGTATCTATCAGCCACAAATTAATTTTACAGCACAAGCAAACCAAACTGGTACAACCTCATCTACGGGAGTGATGTTGGGCCCTGGAACCTCAATTACTCCTCAATCAACTGGTAGAATATTTGTACATGTAAGTGGATTTACATCTCAAAGCAAAGCTGGGGGTGGATGTATAACCGGTATAAGATATGGTACGGGCAGTACTCCAATAAATGGGGCAGCGTTAACTGGAACATCAGTTGGATGGAAACAAAGTTCAACTCATCCTGCAACAAATTCTACTGTTCCAATATCGCAAGCTGTTCAAGTTACAGGACTAATTCTTAACACTAAATATTGGATAGAATTATCAGAAGCTGTAATTAAATCCGGTACATGTACAGTTAATAATGTCAATTGGTCTGTTTTAGAGTCATAATTTAATCTAATTTCATAATTGAGATTTTTAGAAATAAATTAAAGTTATGTATTTTATGTTGGCAACTAAAATCTTGGATATTTGTAAAATTCTTTTTTTAAATTAAATCGATTTGACGTGTATCATTTGTAAACTCAGATTTGCTGTTCGATGATTTGCTCTTGATCTAAAGTCAATGTTCTCTCAACCTGAACTCGTAACTCACTTGAGGATTTTGCAGAATTAATGCTATCTAATTCCTGTAATGGCTCAGACACAATCTTTTCTGTTTGTGGTGCATATGCCATTTGTGAAAGCCTGTATGCAGGACAGGGTATATGCATACTCTTTGACATTATAAAAAACAGCGGGAAAATCTCTTGATATATCAAATTTAAAACCACTGGAATGTTTTTTTCGTCTGGGCTAAGTTGCTTTGATATTTCTGTTTGGTTTCCATAGAGTGTTGCCAGACCATCTACCGTAATCTTAGCATTTGTGGGGTTGGATAAGAGAACTAGCTTGTATTTTAGAACCACTTCAGAATCTCTATTTTCTATCTCATCGAGTGATGCCTCAATATTGTATTTGACAAAACCTTCCTCATTTTTTAATTTTGAAAATGTTGATGAGTTGATTTCTATCTTTAGATTCATGCATATATGAAAATATTATGAAACTTAACCACCTGTCTGTAGTTTTGTAATACATATCACGTGTTTAAGTATGCTTTAACTAATTCAAACTTATGAGTATCAAAAATTCTTCTGACCAAAGGATGAAAGAAGTCACAAATTCAAAAATTAATGAAGACAATTTTACTCTTAACATTCATGTTTCTACGTTAAAAAAAAGCACTCATGCATTATCTAAAAATTACGACATCAAAAAATATCTTGATCCCGAAAAATTCTCGTTTTCTCCTGAAATATCAGAACTCATTCCAAGGGATACTCCTCCCTATCTTGATAACGGTGAAAAATACGTAGAAAGGATTGCGCGAGCTTTGTCATTTTTTAAACAATGTGCACTAATAGGGCCAAGTGGAACTGGAAAGACTCACATTGTATATTTAGTAGCAGAACTTGCAGGTCTTCCAATATGGGAGATTAACTGTGGCTTACAAACATCTGTTTTTGATCTTTTTGGAAGATATGTTGGATTGGGAAAAGAAAATTGGATTGATGGGCTAATTACATCGTGGAGTAGATTTGGTGGAATATTGTATCTAGATGAAGCAAACATGATGAAACAAGATATATCTACAAGACTCAATCCTATCTTGGATCAAAGGGGTCACATGGTCTTAACAGAAAAAGACAATGAAATAATCCAACGACACAAAGACGCATTTTTGATAATCAGTATGAATCCGGTATCATCTGAATTTGCAGGTACTAAACCCATAAACGCTGCTATGCGAAGAAGAATGAGTGTTTGGCTTAACTTTGACTATATGAGTGTGGGTTCGAAAATTGATGAAAAAGAGATAGACCTCTTGATGAGGAAAACTCATGGTTTGAGTAGACAAGATGCAGAAATCATAGTCAAAGTTGGTGCTGATTTAAGAAAACAATACAAATCTGGAGACCTACCGTATGGTCCTTCAATTGGTGATCTCTTAAACTGGGCAATGTTGATTTCTGATGGGGCTTCACTAAAAGATGCTGCAGAAGAAACAATAATCTCACTTACTAGCGATGACGCAGAAGTACAGGGGATGGTAAGAAAGATAATTTGTAAAATAGCTGGAATATAATGACAGAAAATGAACAAAGTTTTTTAGAACTAGCTGAAGATATTTTTTATAATTTTTCTCAGATTGAACGAGGAAGTATTGATCTCACATTCTCAAAAAAAGTATTATTTCCATCTATTAAATCTAGTTCTGAACTGGAAATAATTATTCCGTTACCACGAAAACAAGAGGACAAATATGTGTTTGAAGGTATGTTGTTTGATAACATGCCGCGTGGTAGAAGAAATCTTCTATGTTTGTTTTTGGCAACAATATATCATCTTGCGGCACATGTAAAAGTATCACGATATTCCAAATATGATTCATGGAAAAAATATAAAACTGAAGATGTATGCTTGCGTGTAATAAGCTGTATCGAAGATATGTCTGTTGAAAAATACATTTCTCAAACTGATCTTGACATATGGACAAACATGAAAAATATGAAACTTAAATTAATTTCAGAAAATCAGAAAAAATATAATGAATCTAATAATGTGGAACATTCGACAATTTTTGGTTTAGCTGATAGGGAAAAAATTACAAAGATGAGAACAAGCATGATGGTTAAATCCGGCAATGCGATGATTTTTGCAAACTTACTTTATAGAAATAGGGAATTATTGCCAGATGAAATTCTCCCTTTTTGTGAAAGATCTAATGTCCAGCAGGCTCTGAAGATCGAAAAATCGTGCCCAGATTTTGAACCATATGGACTTTTTAAAGAAAATGTTGCTAATCTTAATGAATTATGGCTTGCAGATGAACAATTCAAATCAAAAATGCTTAGAAAATATGAAAAGAATTTGAAGGGTCTTAATTTTGATTCTATTGTTATACCGCAAGGAAATTTTCATAATTTTCAAAAAATTAAAGAAAAAACTGAACCGTTGTTGAAGAAAATTCGTCAACAGATAAGAATGATAGAAAACGTTGTGGACGAATCCCAACCTGAACAGATTGGTTATTTGAATATGCAAATGGCAATTCAATCTATTGCATCAGAAGGGCAATTCACTAAGGTCTTTGAACGAGAAGAAACAAGAAGAGTAGAAGAAGCATGGGCAATTTTGATTGACAAGAGTGCAAGTATGAATTGGGGTTTTGATCAAATCCGAGAATTTACTGTTTGTGTATCTGAATCTGCAAATGAACTTACAGGAAAGTCTGATGCATGGGCTTTGTTTAGTTTTGATAATAACTTTCAAATTTTAAAAGATTTCAAAGACAAATACAATAATGAAGTACGAGCACGTATTGGTGCATTGCAAAATAATGGCTTGTCTTTACTGCCTGATGCAATCGAATTGACTCGTAGGATGTTATCTGAAGATCCCCGAGAGCGAAAATATATTTTTGTTATCACTGACGGGCATCCTTCGGGTTATGGAACTGTAAATCAGTACCTTACAAAAATTACAAAAAAACTAGATGCCTCTGGTGTAACTTTGATTGTTATAGGTGCATCAAAATCCGCCTCAAAGAGTTTTAGAAATAATGTTCGTATGTCTGATAATCTTGGACAACTTGTAGCAAAATTCATATCTGTATACAAAACTGTCTCATCAGACTAGGTGTAAGTAAAAATTACATGCTAGATAAGATATCATAATTCTACTTTTGGTAATAACATGTTCATAAGAACAAAGAACAGAAAAGCAATCAGTGCAGTGCTTACTACATTGATCATCTTGGTCGCATCAGTTGTTCTTGGAACAGGTGTTGTACTATACGGTACTAGCCTTTTCCAGACAGGCGCTCAATCATCCGGCGTCACGGCTCAAGGTGCTCACGTGTGGTTAAACTCTACAAGTACTCCTTCATTCACTTGGGGTGCTGTTGCAATTAGAAACAGCGGTGACAAGATTTTGTCTGTTGACCAGATTAATGTACGTGGTAATCAAGTACCATATGCAAACTGGTATTATGACAGCAATCCTCTCAGAGTTACTGCTGGAAATTTCCAGGCTCAGTTAAACTATACTGGAACTGCAACAACTGCATATAAGACTGGTGTATACGCTGCTGTTCCATCGGGTATGATGATGTCATATCTTGGGGCAACAGGTGTCAACGCAGTCTCGTGTACTCCTGGTGTAACAGTATTCCAAATTAACGAATTTGGTAATGCTGCAAATCCTACAATGTGCTTCGCACAAGCAACTGGCCCAATTTCTTTGAAGCCAGGTGATAAAGCAGTAGTGTACTTCCAAGTTCCTAACGGAGTCTTGAGTACCGTTGATGCAGGATCACAAAGTAGTGTAGCAGTCTATGCCGGTAATGTAGGCGCACCGCAGTCGATTACTGTAGAAAGTAAATAGGGGTTAAAAAATGCCCAACTTCTCTTCTTTTTTATTTTTGGTGGTTAAAAAATGAAAGACAAATATAAAAAAACTCAAGAAATTGAAACTTTTCTTGCAAGTCAAATCATTGATGAAGGACAAACTCAAATTCCATCAGGTTATGAAGTTGTAAAAAAGTATTCCTTACTGGCACCATTTTGCTATGCAAACATTTTGTATAATACAGAAAAATCCACTTATCTCTATTTTGTAGATGAATTACGATTAAACAGGGAAGATACAATGATCTTCCAAACGCTTTACAAACTCATTGAAGAAAGTCTGGAATCCCCCTCGGAATCTAATGGAAATCAAAACTTTGAAGGTCATCTAAACATGATTCTTAAAGAAAATGAAAAGATGTTTCTGAATCACTCAAGTATGAGTAGTATGGAGAAGGTCAAATATTATTTGAACCGGGATATTGTAGGATTTGGTCTGATTGATCCATTAATGCATGATATCAACATAGAGGATGTAAGCTGTAGTGGTACTGATAAACCAATTTTCATATGGCATAGAAATTATGATAGTATTCCAACAAATATCCAATATACATCAAATGAACAATTGAATTCATTTGTTTCTAGAATTGTATTTAGAGCTGGAAAACATATCAGTACTGCATTTCCAATCTCTGATTTGGCACTACAAGGAAATCATAGAATTTCAGTTTTATATCAAAAAGAAGTAACTCCAAAAGGAACAAGTTTTACAATAAGAAAATTCAGGGAAGATCCGTATACTGTAATTGATTTGATAAAATTTGGAACTATAAGCATTTCAATTGCAGCATATCTGTGGATGCTGGTAGAATCAAAACAATCTTTTATAATAATTGGTTCAACTGGTAGTGGCAAGACTACGATACTTAATGCGATTACAGGTCTTGTTCACCCTGATTACAAAATTTTTTCAGTAGAAGACGTTGCAGAAATTAACATCAATCATGAAAACTGGTTTACTCTAGTTTCAAGAAGTGGATTTGGTTTGAGTGGAGAAGGTGAAATTGGCATGTATGACTTGATAAAAGCTGGAGTTAGGCATAGGCCTGATTATATTGTAGTTGGTGAAATAAGAGGTTCTGAAGCTTATGTTATGTTTCAAGCCATGGCTACAGGCCACGGTGGTCTGTGTACAATGCATGCCGATAGTCTTGAATCTGCAGTAAAAAGATTACAACAAAAGCCGATGGATATTCCACCAGCATATATCTCGCTGATGAATTGCGCCGTAGTCATAAAGAGAGTGAAGGAAAGTTCTACAGGGCAGAGTAGCAGAAGGGCTATTGCTGTATCTGAAATAATATCTTCTAGCTCATCACATGCTGCTTTTTCATGGAATCCTAAAACAGATAATTTTGATGACAATCTCAAAGATAGTGTTCTGTTTAAAAAAATGGCAGATGCATCAGGTCGTGATCTTGTTGAATTACTTGAAGAACATGAAAAAAGAATCATGATTCTAAAATGGATGCTTGAAAATGACATTAGAAATTATAAAAAAGTTGCAGAAGTAGTTGGGAAATATTACAGGGACCCAGAATCATTACTACAAAAAATGGAATTAGGAAATGTCTAAATGATATCTCTCAAAAAACTTGATCAGGCAGATTACGAAAAAAAGCAAAATAAAAAGATTGACCGAGAACTACCTTATTTTATAACTATAATGTCGTTGCTTGCATCTAGTGGGCTTGGCCCTTATACGATGTTGCAAAAAATAAAAGAGATAAATCTTTTACCTATTATTCAAGGGGAAATTATAAAAATAATAAAAAGAATTGATTTACTTGGAATCGATCCGCTTACTGCATTAAATCAAGCAAAAGATAGACCGTCCTCTAAAGCATTAGGCGAATTCTTGAGTGGATATGTTTCTGCCATTCAAAGTGGTGGAAATGTTGTTAATTATCTGAAAAGTAAAATGACTGGTGCGTATGATAGGCTTGAAAATGCCGAAAAACAATCCGTTGAAAAACTAAGTGGAGTTGTTCATGGTTGGCTTACGATGCAGATAGTTATACTAGCAATCTTTATTCTCGTAGCTGCAATGGGATCGAACCCACTTTCTGGTTCTGGTGATAACACTCCTTCGCAGCCCCCATATGCACTGTTATTTTTCTCTCCGATTGTATCTATTGGATTTATGAAACTAGTTCAAAAAATGAATTATTCTAATATTCCTGAACTTGAAGTGAAAAAAATTCTAAAATTTGCAATACCGCCTGTTGTGATTGGAATAATTCTGATTGTATCGGGTGTATTTTCTAACATGCATGCTAATGCATACATTTTAGGGATTTCCTTAGTGATTGCATCCATTTGGCCCGCTATGAAGTTTAAAAAAATATACGTCATGAACCTTCATGCTGAAGATGCAACACCTCAGATTTTGAGAGATATAACTGAAGCAAGAAAGGCTGGAATGGGACCGGAAAAATGTATAATCCATGCATGTAAAAGAACTGATTTCAAATCCTTTAACATTATTGCAAATACCATTGCAAACAAGCTAGAGTGGGGCATTCCACTGTTTAATATATTTGAAACACTCGAAAAAGAAATTAAAAACTTCCAAGTTTTAATTAGTTTTCGAATTTTGTTTGAAATTATATCTTCTGGAGGAGGAAATGTAAATACTCTTGACTCTCTTACAGACGCAAGTGAAAAAATTCGAAATATTTCAAAAAATAAACGCGATATGTTACAACCTTATGTAATAGTTGGTTTTATGTTGATAATTATTACTGGCTTTACCACATTGCTTACAATAGACTCCTTTTCTGAAATTGATAAAGGCAAAAACATTGTTCACAATGGTGATGAACAATTGGGGCAATCAAATTCGCTACTTGAAGTTGTATCTGTGGCAGTTGTAGCTCAAGCTTGGCTTGCAGGTCTTTTTATTGGTAAAATTACAAAAGGTGCTTATTCTGGAGGATTTTTGTTCTCCATGTTGCTAACAATAGTCACTCTGGCCTCAATCGGTATGATACAATTACATGTAATCAATATAGGCTCCATACTGTCCAAACCGTCCTCCTAGTATGTCTCTAAAAAAGTCATACCGGGTCTTATATCAAATTTAAAGTTAGATATTGATAATTTGAGATATCTGATTGTACTTGTGTTAATGGCATCAATAGTTTTTCAAGCTTATGCTGATTCCCCAACTCCTGATTTGGGCATAAAAATAATTCCAGGAAAGATAATGGCCAATGCCGAAGGTGTAGTTGAGGTTTATTCAAACACTCACGATGTTCCAGTTGAAAAATTAATTGCTACATCATCTGATCCGTCAGTAGTTCAAATAATTGGAATTGATCAAGATGCAACTCATATGGTATCAACTGTAAAAATTAAGACTTTCGATGCAGGTGATGCTAGGATTGCGCTTGCGGCACCAGGGTTTTCTTCAAATGAATTTGATTTAACGGTTTATCCTAATTCAAACATTGCAACAAAATTAATGATGAAAGCAACTCCTACTACATATGCGACAAATGGTCCACAATATGGCTACATTGCAGTAGAAAGTACAAACGACAATGGTGCTCCAACACCCGTTACATCAGATATGCCTGTATCCATATCTACACCTGATAACAACATTGTAACACCTAAGGATAATACTCTTCTAATAAAGAAAGGTGACTATTATGCTATTGGTCAAATTGTTGTAAATAGGGAAGGTACTGCACAACTCTCAGCATCATCTCCTTCAATGCAATCAGTATCTACAACAATTACTGTAAATAATGTTAATCCTCAAAATACTGTACAAGTTTATGTTTATCCAAAAACAATTAATGCTTATGCTGCCTCATCTGCATATGCTATTGTACAGTTACACGATGCATCAGGAAATCCAATTTTAGCAAAAAATGACATTCCAGTTAAAGTGCAAGTAGTAAATGCTAGTGGTGTTAGTACTATCAACACTAGCAACCAAAGCCCATTATTTCAAGTTGGTGAACAAACCCTGATAAAAAAAGGAACCTATTGGTCGTATGTACCAATTGAAGTCACTGCTGGAACCAGTGGAGTTTTTAACGTTGTCGCCACTGCAACTGGAAGTCTTGTATCGCCACCTGTCCAACTTACTAGTGATACAAACAATACATTACTTGATACAAAATCTGTAAGACTGGATTCTCTTCCCATACTGGCCACTGGTCAAAAAGAGTTGATAGGGGTTGTACATCTAGAAGATCCTTCTGGAAAATTACTTGTTGCAAAAGACAATATAAAAATTCAAATCGATTCTTCTGATACTTCCGTTGTTTCGGTATCAGATTTGCAGATGGAAAAAGGTTCACAATCCGCACTTGTATATGCACAAGTTGGAAATACTGCAAACCCTGTTACACTTGATGTTGTAACTGAAAATCCTCAAACTGTAACTCAAACAATAACTTCACTTGCAGATGATTCTAGTTCATTAAAGGCTGAACCATTACTTACCAAAGTCCTGACTCATACCCAAATACCCATTGCATATTATGTGTCCAAAGATGGCGCTCTTGGCTACCCATCGGGTGATTTATCACTAATGGTATCTCCGTCTGATACACTTCAAACAGATACGCTATCTGTACACAAAGATCAGCCTATTTTGATATCTAATGGTGTATTGTTAAAAGATGGCATACAGAATTTATCTGTAATATCCACAATATTTTCTTCAACTTTTTCAATTGAAGGAGAGGTATCAAGTCAAAAATCCATGGTATTAGATTATCCTGATCAAATTATTGCAGGAATTCCAAATACATTTTCAATTGAATTGTTGGACAATCAACAAATGCCGACATATTCTAGTCATGATGTAGACATAAAACTTGTTTCAAGTGATCCATCAGTTATTGAAATGCCAGAAAGTGTAAAAATTAACAGTGGCTCATATTTTACTACATTTACAGTTAATGCAAAAAATGAGGGTACATCCGAAATTTCACTTCTTGCAGATGAGATTCCAATGTCAAAGTTTGATGTAAGTGTAATGAGCATTACTCCAGATGTAACTATTCAGTCTCCTGATTTTGGCGAATCAGGAGTTCCACTGTCTGTTGAAATAACTGCGCTCTATAAACAATCCCCTGTAAATGGTCTCAAAGTTGATTGGAAAGTAGATGGAGGACAAATTCAGAATATGGCTTCTCAAATAAATTCTGATGGAAAAGCAAAAATGACTTTCATAGCTAATAGTGCAGGACAAGTTCACATTGTAGCAAGTGTCTCAGGTGGTCTGTATAAAATTACTACATCTTCAAAAGATGTGACAATAAATGCTCCTCTTACAGCTGCTAATTCCCCTGATAATACTCAAAAAAATAGTTTACCAATACTTGGGGGTGTTAACCCATTAATGTTGTTAATTCCAGTAGTTGCAGGAATTGGAATCTTAATCTTTAAGAAAAGAGAAATGTTTGAAGAATTATCTGAAAAATTAAATCTATCCGAAATGATTGCAGAACTTAAAGAAAAAGTATCTAAAAAAGACACTTAGGGCACTGTGAATGTCTTGACGTATGAAATATGTTTTAAAAATCCGTTACCTACTTTTTCATTACGAACTATCATGAATAATGCAAAATATCCTTCAAAGAAAGTCATTGAAATTTGGAGAATATTTTGATGAATAATCTGGAGCATGGTCAAAGTTACAGTGACTGTTACACCAACAAGCACCACAGCATAATACGTACTATACCATCGAGTTTTTGGATTGTGAAAAGATGGGAAAAATTTCATGCTGCTCTTTTCTCTCGATATCTTGAATATAAGACCGGTCTTCCAATTTTGGAAATCAATCAAAAAATGCACTCTAAACAAGGCGGTATAGTCAAATGTTAGAGGGCTTTTTTGATCTAGGCACGGTAAGAATACTCATAGCTGTCACAATGCTAGGTTTGGCATCAATAATTGATCTCAAAAAAAGAGAAATTAATGATATGTTGTGGATTGGGTTTGCCGTAGTTGCAATAATGTTGTTATTTGTCAGTCCTAACTTTTGGGGGATGGTGAGAACGATAGGTCTGTCAATGATTATTGTGCCAATTTCGATTGCATTGTGGAGATTTGGACTCTTTGGAGGTGCAGATGCATTTTGTCTGATAGTTCTTGCAGGAATTGCTCCAATGGCTACTTTGTCTCAAGTTCAAGTTACGCCATTTACGACCCTTACAAACGCTGCACTTCTAACTATAATTCCTCTTTTTGTTAACCTGGGTAGGAATTCTATATCGATAATTCAAGGTAATGATATTTTTAATGGGATTGAAGAATCCAATCTAAAAAAAATTCTTGCCATGTTTATAGGATATAGAACAAATAATCCAAAACATAGCTTTTGCATTGAACAGATGATTGATGGAAAACGACATCTTGATTTTTCATTAAAGCATGCAGAAAAAACTTTGTTTTGCAATGGATCTGATGTATGGGTTACACCTGGAATGCCTTATGTTTTATACATTACAGGAGGTTTCATAATTCAGATCATGTATGGAGATTTAATTTTAAATCTTATACATTTGTTATGATTGTAAAGTGTAAAGATTTGTTTTTTCCTATACTGTGACACTAAATAATTAATTTTAATAATCCCAGTGTTCTTGTATGTAAAAAATCTATTTTTAGCTAAGAATTATTCTTTGATTTAAAATATCGAGAATTTGACCAAATATAACTAAATAATAGTTTTAATGTATACGTCATCGAATAAGAATCTGTCCACATTGCCAACATGTTCTGCGAGGTTTCATTAGATTTCTTTATGAATAGTATTACTTCATCATCATCTTTTATAATAAAACACAAATCCTCTTTAATCTTATGTGGCATTCTTTTTGCTTTATTTTTTAGAGAGTCTGAAAAAATATATTCTGTTTTACTTGAAGATGATGAAACGATTTGAACATCTACTTTAGAATCTTTTATTATCTCTAAAAGGCCTGCATGATAAAATTTCATCAAGTCTTTTTCTGTCGCAAGCATTTGGATGGATTTCTTTGCACTTGTAACCACCTCGCTAATTTTACCAGTCATCTGGTTTAGACCTTGCAGAATTTGGAATTTTCCATCGCTGATTTCATCTTTATTTATGCCAAAATGGGGTAATGTTTTCCAGAGAGCTACTATATCTTTTTCTTTATTTTCCAAGTTTTTGACCCGTTCCTTCTCAGTATTGATTAGAATGTCTATGGCTGTATCTAGAGGCGACGCAATGAATTTGATTGGATGCTGAAATGAAGCCGAAACTATGCCTCTGTTTTGTAAGTTTGTCAAAAGGTGATATGTTTCAGTTCTTGGTACTTTGAGGGCGTTACTTACTTGTGTGGCCGTACTTGAGCCATATTTTTCCAAAAACAAGAAGACTTTGGATTGGTTTGAAGTTAATCCAAATTTTGATAATTCGTTTTTAATTTTTTCATATAATACCTCTTGCTCGTTTGGCTGTATGTTTAACATAGTTTCAGAAATGGAAACGTTAGTTGTATCAACTGTCATATTACTGTAATACAGTTAACTCTCTTTAGAGATCAGTATGTAATGAAATGTTACACTGGTAAAATCATTCATAAAAAATACTCAAGTTTAAACTTGTTACTAAAACATGTGAAATAATTTTGTAATATCCTTGAATTTATTTTACAAACTCTGTGTCATTAAGTTTTGAAAATGCATTGTAAAGATGGAACTGTTGTCCAAGTATTCTTTTGTTAACTGAACTTGTACTACAACCTTATTCTTTTCTACGTGGATTTGAATATTATCAAAAACTGGTTGATACTTGTTTATCGTTCTTCCATCATCTGTTAATTCATGTCCATTAATTATTAGTAATCCATTTTGAATTAAGTTATTGACTTTCCTATAGCCTGATGTTTGCGGTATTTTACAAATCTCTAAAATCTCTGAAATTATTCTCGGTTTGTCAAGAACTGCATTCAAGATGTTCTTCTTATCATCATCCCCTATTGCTTCTAGTATTATTCTATTAATGTACGAGTCCTCTATGGTTATCCACTCTTTATTTTCTATCTTGCTTTGTTGTACTGACATTATGCATTGTAGTAGTTGTCTCTCCATACCACTAGCTTTGTCTCCGAAGAATTCTCTTAAGATCAAATCCAGTTTTGGAAAATCATATGATACTTGAGTTAAATCTGTACCGAATCTCTCAAATGCTCTACTTTCAATTTTTTCTACCGTACTCTGCCCAAGATTTCTCTTTATTGCATATCCTAAGGATTTCCCTATGAGGGAATCAAATCCTGTCATACACTATTTGTAGGTGATTTATTAAAATCAACTTGTATGTAATTTTTCTATATGACGGCAGGGTAATTTTCACATTTTTGGTAATTTACCAGCAGTTTTACCACATTTTTATGATTGTGCTAAGGTTGTTTGTTTAATTTTAACAGGCTGGTAAATATTATGCCCTCACAAATTATGTTACTTACATGTCGGACATTGGTAGAGTAGAAAAGACTAGCTGCACCGCACTTGTAATAGACGACGATGAGGATACGGTTGCTCTATTCGCAGAATTTTTAGAAATCTGTGATGTCAAAGTTATAGGTACTGCATTTAATGGAAAGGAAGCAGAATCAGTTTACCTTGACATACATCCGGATATTGTATTTTCTGACGTGATGATGCCTGACTATGATGGATTTTATGCACTTGAGAAAATTAAGAAATCAAATCCCAAAGCAATCGTTGTAATGATTACAGGAGATGTTAGATCTGAGACGATTCAGAATCTTGAACAGCTAGGTGCAGACGCAATAATCTACAAACCATTTGATATGAAAGCTGTAATAAAGACAGTCAATACTTTGCTGTCAACTACTGTTTATAACACAAGTACACACTAATCTTATAATGTTTTTTAATTTTATCGTCACTTATTTTATAATTTTTAAATCAAAAATATGTTTTTAAAATTAGTTTATGTTCCTGAACCGATGCCAGGAAGATTACCTGCGCTTGCACTGCCTGGAGCATATGTGTCCAATATGTGATTTGTCAAGAATTGACTTAACGCAGCATTGGTGAGGAACATTGTCAGGCCCCCTAATACTGTCAGCATTGCAATGTTAAACCATACTGTCTTGAATAAACCACCCTGACCTACTTTAACGGCTAACGCATTGATGGTCGAAGTGACAAGTATGACTAATGGCATCATCATATGTACAAAGTTAGGATCAATTGGACTTAGAGTAAATGCTTGGTTTGATACTGGTACTGTGGATAAAAGGGTGTGGAACACTTCTATTAATGTACTCATTAGACCAAAAATTGCCATAGTGAGGGCATGAAGAACTATTACGATTGTCTCAAAAGTTCTTGATGTTTGTATTCTTTTTGAACGAAGTTCGTTTATTTTTGCAGAAATGTCTGCAACTTTGTTTCCTACTACATTCATGTTTGCGCCTTTTAGCAAACCTCTTGACATTATGGTATTGCCTGATTCAATAATGGTTGTTCCAGCTTCCATTGAAAATATTTCAAATGATATCTCAGAATTTATTCTATTTTTAATACGATTTTTAAATGCGACAATCTGTTTTTGTAATGGTCCAAAATTGCTTCGTAATACGGCATCAAGTGATTGACCCATAGAACCCACCATGGTGTAAATTTCTCCCATATGTCTGATAAACGGAGGATACCACTCGTCATAACTTCTCAATTCGGTTTCTAATTTTCGTGCCATGATTCCTGGTACAAATAATGGTGCAACTGCAATTACTACTACCAATGTGAGAGGTACTAGGTTTGTTAGGTAGAGGATTATCCCAATTGACATTCCAGCACCGATTGCGCCGTATAATGCCATTTTGAATTTTTGTGTATTATGATATTTTCCAGATGCTAGTTTGTCTTTTGGGAATAGGACATACATTATTACAATGAATGCCCCCATGCTTACAATTACTCCAACAAAAGACATTATGAATACTGACTCAGAATTAGTGTTGCCCATGAGCATGGCCATGATTGAGTTTGCCGCAATCATAAAAGATGCAGTTGAGGAAATTGTATAAAACATCTCAAGGAATAGCTTCTGAGTTTCAAGATTTTTCTCATATCGTATTGAATACATGTGAAGCGCCGACGCCATTTCATCTGTGAAGAAACTCTTCAACTCGTCTCCAAGTCTAATTACCTGAGACATCTTTACCAATAATTGTTTTAATGGATCAGAATTGTCTTTCATCTTTTCAGCGATCATTTCACATGACCGTGCAAGACCATATCCCCAACCTACTCCTAGTCGGTATATCTCTTTGAATGCATTAGAAAATCTTCCATATCCTGAAGATTCTCCACTTTTTATCATGTCTACTGCACCAATTTCGCCTGTGGATAATGCAAATAGAAAAGCTATGAAGTATAATTGATCCTCTTCTGATTTTCTCAGGTCTGATATTTTCTGTTTTAAGTTTAGTTTTTGCATCAAAGTACACTGAGCTCCTTCATGAATTGTTCAAGCCCAATTTCTCTACAACGTGATATTGAATCATATACATCGTAAAAATTAAAAATTTTCTTTTCTACCATCTTGTCTAAAATTTTGGCTCGAAGTGCAAGCTCTTCATAGAGCAGGCCTTCATCTTTTCTTGACATTCCTCTTTTCTCTAAAAGTTTTGAAATGAAAAGGGCACTACTTCCTTTTCCTCTGAATTTTACAGTATCTGTACCAGGATCCCAATTGAATACTGGAATAAACATTACATTGTTTCCTTCTGGGTTGTATCCGATGATTTCATTGATTGATAATACTCTTCTTACTCTTTTTCCGTCTGGTCCTGTAACTGCAGCTTGGAACATCGCCAAATTCAAGTTCTCTACGTTTGTTTTTGGAATATCCATTGGGGGATTTGTAATTCTTTGAATCAACGCAGTCATGTTTCCTGCGTGGAATGTACTGATTACGGGGTGACCTGTCTGCATAGCCTGAAATGCAATGTTTGCCTCTGCACCTCTAATTTCTCCTACGAATATGTAGTTGGGCCTTTGTCTTAATGCGGCCTTTAACAGATCAAACATTGTTACACTCGAAGCAGCATTTCCTGTATCTCTTGTGACTTCACTAATCCAGTTGGAATGAGGTAGTGTAAGTTCAGGTGTATCTTCTATACTGACAATTTTCCAGTTGGATGGGATAAATGCGGTTAGTGCCATCATGGTCGTAGTCTTTCCAGATGCTGTTTCTCCATTGATGAACACACTCATTCCTTCTGCTAACATCATCCACAAGTACGCTGCTTCAATGGATAGCATCGCTTTACTTGGAATAATCTGTGTGATTGAAAGCGGTGTACTTGCAAATCTTCTGATGGTGGCATTTGTTCCTCTTCTGCTTACATCTTTGCCAAACACTATGTTAATTCTAGAGCCTTCTGGTAATGTTGCATCAATGACTGGTTTTGCATGGGATACAGTCTTGCCAAATTGTTCTGCCATGCTTACAATAAGATCATCGATTTCTTCAACACTCAAAAAGACTGGGCATTTTAGTGCTCCAAACATCTTGTGGATTACGTACATGTTACCAGCACCTACAATTGAAATATCTTCTAGATTTGGATCCGTTAGGAATGGATCAAGTAATCCCATTCCTGCACGTTTACGCAGAAAATGATATTTTAGAGATGGTACATCTTTTTCAAAAACTTGCAAGTTTTTTAATTTGAATATATCAACTTTAGAATAATCAATTACTGTATTTGTAGATAATATTGTCTTGTCCAAATATTGATCAATCATGTTAAATCTTTCTGTAAGTTCAAGTGGCGGATTCATGGTACCTGCATTGATTGCAAATAACTTGTCAGCATTTGCCATTAATGCACGGTCTGGCTCTTCTGGTTCTATGATTACATATTCCACATATCCGTCTGCAGAATTAGAATGTGGATTTATGTGAATGTATGTAGTGTCTGAAATCGGATAGATCAAGTTAGGATCTTTGAGTTTTTTATGCTCACCCTCTAGTTTTTCAGTAAATAGCGGAATGGGGTTTCCTTTTTCTATATAATCCGTAATGTATTTAGCCAAATGCACAGATTTCTTTAGAGCTTCTGAAAACTTTTTGTCGTTAATTAATTTTAAATCTAAACCCATTTTATTTCACTAGATTTATTTTTTCCATTTTTCATCCTATTATGCATTAGCTGTGGAGATTGGTACAATCTTGATCCCAAAGTTGTTGTCAATCTCAAAGGCAAATGATGACTCGGCTGCTTCAGTTGAGCCTATCAATTTTATAATATTCATTACTTTTACGGTTCTTCCACCTATGTTTGCAGTACTTAGTGACAAATAGACATCACATGCTGACTTTAATCTCATGGAAATGTCTTCTGGGACAGAACCCTTGTGCATTGTAAGAATTACAGTCATGCCTGTTGAGATGAGATGCTTGCATCTGGTAATGAAATCAAGAATGTGGTCTGCATCTGAGTACATTGTCAAAAGTGAAATAGAGTCTATTACTACACAATCAAAGTTTTTGGAGTTACTGCTTATGTATCGACCTATGACTGGAAGCAAAAATGATGATTGTTTTTGAGACCAGACTGCTCCGTATACATGTAATGGCAGTATGGATAATTTGTTTTGAAGAAACGGTGTTGTGAAATTAAATGTAATTGTCTTCATCTTTTCAATGTAATCTTTTATAGTGTTTTCTGTTACACACAATACCTTCATTTTTGATCTTAACATGCCATGTATGAATTGGGCCGCAAGCGCACTCTTTCCAGTACCGTGTTCTCCCTCGATCATCATCAAACAAGGCGTAGGTATTCCTCCACCTAGCTGTCTATCTACTTCTTCATTGTCTGTTGGTATGTTTTTTATCATGTTATAGTCACCGAATCTGTAGCTACAACTCCATTATCTGTGCCAAAATTCAAGGTCAGAGTGCCACCTAGATTAGTAGATTGTGATAATTGGGCCTGTATGTTGGCAGTCTCTTTTGGATCAAGCATGCCATGATGTACAAGATCATTTGTTATGTCAGTGATACACCATTTTCCATTTGCAAGTCCTATGCAACTACTAGAATACTGGAGAGGCTCTGTAACAGTCGCACCTCCAATGGCTTGATATGTAATAATTACATCAAAATTATTATAATTCCATAGGATGGTGTTCCCGGTATTAATTACTGAAAATGAAACTGGACTGCTGCCATGACTATCTGCGAGAGTAGAAATGCTGATGTTTGTATGCAATATGGAATTTAATGTGTTTGACATTTGTGCTGAAGACATGCTGACCTTTGTAGCATCATCAAGTATTGCCGGAAATGACATCATTGCGTATACTATGGTAAAAATCACTATACCTCCCGCAATAGCTACACTTAATCCCATTTTTTATCACCAACTAACATACCGGTGCGATGTATTGGTCGCTTACTCCATTTGGTGTTGTTACTTGTAATTCGTAGATAGTATTACATGTGATTGGTGAGTTTGTAATGTTTATCTGAACTGTACCTGCTTTATCCCAGCTAGTTACAGGACTTGCATAATCCCATGAAGGAGATCCGCCTCCTACAGCATGTGGAATTCTTGCCATTGCACCAGTTGCTCCAAAATATACATCGACATTATTTGTATTTGTAATCGAATAAGTCCCAACATTTTTTATCCAAGCATTAATCGTTGATGTTTTATCAGGGCTTACATCGTATAGAATTTTGATATTTGTAAGTATTGTTTGTTTTTGATTTTCCGTTGTTTGAGTAAAAGTAGACTGGAATGTCCCAACCTTTGTCATTACTACACCTGCAAGACCTGCGGCTACTATTACAGATGCTACAATGAGAATTGCTTCTGTAAAAACTGCTGAACCCATACTAATTACCCTTTGACTCCACTGTCATTATGGTACCATGAGACTTTCCTTGACTCATCATGAGTTTTGCATATACTAAATCAGCTTCCTTGTCTGCAAGTCCCATGACTTTTCCAAATTTGTATAACATGAGAAGTATTTCTTTTACAGACAATCCTGATTGATCCATCATATTGATAATATTGTAGATGACGTGTTCATCTTCTTGTTTTAGGCCCATCAATTTGCATTGTTCTATGAGAATATCTATTGAGTTTCTATCTACAGTTTGGAGGATCTCTTCTAATACTGTAGTTGTTGTCATAAGTTTTCCAAGTGTCAGACTACCGCTAAATAACTGCTTGAATGGATGTGATTCTGGAATATTTTGCTTTAATGTTTCTTCATTTTGATTTGATGTACTTGTGGATTGATTTCCATTTGATACTGGATTGTGATTTGTTTCTACCTGTTGTTCTACTTCATTAGGAGGTGATTCATGGTTTGAATTATTTCCAGGATATGATAATGGTTGATCAGCATGTAATGGATAAGTAGGATCTGATAGTGCCTTTATGTCCATAGAGTCAAAGTATTTGCGCATGAAATTGAGTGGGTTTGCAATCTCTGCTTGAAATGCCTTGAGGTCTGTTAATGATGTCTCAAATGTTGAAGTCAATTCGGCGATTGTAGACTTTACTGAGTTAATTTCAGATCTTACATCACTTACGATATCTTGCATTCGAGCCAGTTCTCTTTGAAAAGGATCTACTGCTTTTGCTACTAGATCTCCTAAAAGATTTTCATCTATAACTGGTTGATGCACTACAGATGGACTTGGAACTGGATTTTGATTTGTTGGAACTTGTTCTGGTATTTGTCCAGGAGTTGGTAGTATGATATCTGAAATTATTCCTCCTTCGTTTTGATTG
>JAGWGA010000024.1 GCA_028867675.1 Nitrososphaerota archaeon
ATTTACCGTTGTCTGGGATCAGACCAATGCCTTCTCTTTCAAAGTGCTTGTTGAGTTCTGCGACCCATCTTTCTCTTGTGTCGCCACCAAGACCGTGCACTCTGAGCCAGAATGCAATTACTCCGAGAAGGAATACTGAGAACATGATGGTTGCAAATATGTAGACCATCACATCATAAAATAGCGGGTCGTAGTTTGGACCTATCTGACCTGCAAAGTTTGACAGTATACCTACGAGCATAGTGAATATCGTGCTCATCATAATTGGAAACACTTTAGGTGCGATATATACATTTCTGTAAGATAGAAAATATGAGATCTAGAATGAGATCAAATACAGGATTAATAAAATGAGAAAAAAAGAGAATTATTGAGATCTCTTTGCTTTTTCCGCTTGTTTTGCTTTTACGACGAAAGCAATGAAGATTCCACCGAATATTCCACCTGAAATGATTGATGCACCTACTACACCACTTGCATCAAGATATGGAGTACCGGAACCTGCGTGCGGATTATTTTGTACTGCTGTTACTTTTGCACGTGCTAATGCTAACTCTTGTTCTAGACTGGTGATTCCACCGCCTGCTTGGTATTGTGCTGCAGCAAACGGAGCGAATGTCGAGACTACAAATAGAGCCAGTAATGCAGTTCCAACAATTATTGGTGTTTTCATATGAATACCTACTGAGATTCGATTCCGTATATATTTAACTTTTTTGTCAACAGTGCACACAAAGATCCAAGTAACATTTATGTTTCCTTAAAAAACAATCGCTTCGTGGGCAGACTTCATTCACATAGACACGGCAAGTCACATTCGACAAGACCGATTACTCCTAGTGCACCTACATGGGTAAAACAGAGCCCAGTTGAGATCGAGGAGATTGTAGTAAAGTATGCAAAAGAAGGTCTTACTCCAAGTAAAATTGGAATAAAATTACGTGACCAATATGCAATACCGATAACAAGACAGATTGTCAAAAAGTCAATTACTGAAATACTTGAAGAGAAAGGAGTAAAGACTGACATGCCAGAAGATTTGAACAACTTGGTAACCAAGGCCTTAGGTCTGCAGAAACATTTGAAAGAACACAGATCTGATAAAAGAAATGTCAGATCACTTGAGCTCTTAGAAGCAAAGGTCCACAGACTATCATCTTATTACAAGAAAATTGGTAAGATACCCAAAACTTGGAAATATAAGGCAGTCATCGCTCAACTCGAGTAATGGCAAAGTTAGATCAAGCATTATCTTATTTTCATGACAGAGTTTCTGATTGTATCAAAACAGGAAAAAATATTTCTGTAATTACTCATCTTGATTGCGATGGTATAACATCAGGTAGTATCGTAACAAAATCTTTGATTAGAGCAGGAGCTAAATGTACCGTACGTACTGTTAATGAATTTAGCAAAAATCTTCTTGAAAAAATGAAAAATGATTCAAGACAATTTCACATCATTACTGATCTTGGCGGAGGTTTTGCAAAGGATATCGACAATGCATTAGGTGATGATTGGATAGTGGTTGATCATCATCAGATACCTCAGGAAGAATTTGACAATCAAAAAGTTATCAATGCTTGGAAATTTGATGTGGATGGTGGAAAAGATGTTTCTGCTGGAGGTATGGCATATCTTGTTTCAAAGGGCCTTCACAAAGAGAATACAGATTTGGCATGGATTGCAGTTGTTGCAGCATTAGGTGATCGTCAGGATCAGGGTGAAAAGAAATCATTTACAGGAATAAATTTAGAGATTGCAGCAACTGCAAAGAAGAATAATCAAGTTGAAATCGATTTAGATATTTTGCTTGTTGGAAGAGAGACAAGACCGTTACCAGATGCACTTGCATTTACTTCACAGCCTTTCATAGAGGGTTTAACATGGAATCGTGATGCCTGTCTATCGCTTTTAAATTCCTCAGGAATAAAATTAAAAGATGGTAGTAGATGGCGTGTTCCTGCGGAACTGACAGAGGATGAAAAAAGGGCATTGCTTCAAACCATATCAAAGTACATTTCTACAAAAAATGCAAGCGACATATTAGACGAACTTGTTGGATACACATACACATTATCTGGTGAAGATAAGAGAAGTTTCCTTCGTGACGCTAGAGAGTTTTCAACAATGCTAAACTCTTGTGGCAGAATTCGTAAGGCCGGAGTTGGAGTGGCAATATGCATGGGAGACAGAACCAAGATGTTACAAGAGGGTGAAAACATTTTGGTTGAATACAGAACGTTCTTGAGAACTTACATGAATACACTTTCTAGTGAAAGATGGAGAATAACAGATAACGGATCTTACCTAATGGTAAATGGTGAAGGCATCATACCAGAAAATATGACAGGTGCAGTATCATCACTTCTTGGAGGATCACAGAAAAACACAGGAAAGATAATCATACTTCGAACAAATGGCGATGAAGGAACAATAAAGTTCTCTTCTAGAAAGTCTACGGGTTGCAAATCAGAAGTAAATTTAGGATTGCTTATGCGAGAATGTGCTTCAAAAGTTTCAGGTGTTGGAGGAGGACACGCTGCAGCTGCTGGAGCAAGAATTACAAAAGACAAATTAGATGAATTCTTAGATTATCTGGAAAAAAATGTCTCTAGAATGCAAAGTTCAAGTGTTTCTGAATAACCTTTCTGAGAAAAAGGCAGACTCCATAAGAAAGTCTTTGGAGCCTGATAATGTAGATTTTCCAGAGGATCTTTCTTTTAGAATTGAAAACGAGGGAACATCACTTGTTTTCATATTCGAGGGTAAAGGAAATATACGAACATTGATTTCTACTATTGATGAAGTTCTTGAACAGACTCAAGTTATACTCAAAGTGACTAGTTGATGCTTGACCCAAAACTTCTTCGAGATAATCCAGACAAAATCAGGAACATGTTGGAAGCAAGAGCTGTAAAATTTCCTCTTGACGATTTAATATCATTAGACAAGGAAAGAAGAGAATTAATTTTAAAGACTGATGAATTTAGAAAAAAAAGAAATGAAGTATCATTAGAAATTGCAAGAAAAAAGAAAGCAAACGAAGATGCATCTAGTCTTATCGAGCAAATGCAGATACTTTCTGATGAACTTCGTAGATTGGAAGAAAATCAGATAAAGACAGAGGACAATTTCACAAAACTCTCCTTGACATTACCAAATATGGTACACGAATCAGTTCCTATTGGAAAAGATGATACTTCAAACAAGGAGGTAAAAAAATGGGGCAATATACCAACTTTTGATTTTCAGATAAAGGATCACATAGATTTGACACAAAGTCTTGACCTTGTGGATTTGGAAAGAGCGGCCAAGGTATCAGGTGCAAGATTTTACTATCTCAAAAATCAACTTGTTAGACTAAATCAGGCATTATTGCAATTTGCCCTTGATTTTTTGACTGAGAAAAACTATACTCCCATTCAGACGCCATTTTTGATAAACAAGAATGCAATGGAGGGAGCAATAATTGCCCAAGACTTTGAAGAGGTAATTTACAAGATTGAAAATGAAGATCTTTACCTTATTGGAACAAGTGAACATGCGGTAGCATCAATGCACTCAGATGAGATCATTGATGGTAAGAAATTACCTATAAGATATGCAGGAGTAAGTACATGTTTTAGAAAAGAGGCAGGAGCTCATGGCAGAGATCAAAAAGGAATATTTCGAGTACATCAATTTGAAAAAGTAGAACAGTTTGTATTTACAAGACCTGAAGAGTCATGGCAAGAACACGAAAGAATGCTTGCAATTGCAGAAGAATTTTATCAAAAACTAGAGATACCATATAGAATTATGTTATTATCAAGTGGAGACTTGGGAAAAGTTTCTGCCAAAACATATGATCTTGAAGCTTGGATGGCAGGACAGAAGAGTTACAGAGAGATAGTATCTTGTTCAAACTGTCTTGATTTTCAAGCAAGAAGATTGAAAATAAGATTTAGAGATAGAACAAACGAACAACCACAATATCTACACTCCTTGAACAGCACTTTAGTGGCAACTACACGAACTATGGTTTCAATAATAGAAAATTTCCAGACAAAAGACGGGCATATTGCAGTTCCAAAGGTATTGCAAAAATATGTAGGCTCGAGCTTAATCTAAAATGTCGTACAACTTATATTTTGGCCTCAGAAGTTCATCATAGTTGGCTCGTCAAAAGACATCAAGAGTAAAAGACAAGTGGAGAGAAAAAAAGTGGGTTACAGTACTACTTCCTGCTTCATTTGACAAAAAACCAATTGCATACATTCCAATAACCGATGACGAGAGCGCAGTAGGCAGAGTAATAGAATGCACATTACACGACATACTAAAAGGAGATCCATCCCAGCACCAATTCAAATTATACTTCCAGATTCACAAAGTAGAAGGAGAAACTGCCACTACAATTTTCAAGAGATTTGAATATGCAAAGGAATTTCTTAGAAGTCTTGTAAGACGAGGTTCTTCACTAGTTAGCTTTATTGCAGATTTTAAGACAAAGGACGGATATATTTTCAGAATAAAAATAGTTGCACTAACACAAAAGAAATTGAACACATCAAGAAAACATGCAATCAGACTAGTTGCGCAAGAAGTAATGTCAAAAACCATTCCAGATATGACCATAGACCAGTTTATCCAAGCTACAGTATTTGGAAAGATAAATTCAGACATCATGGCTGCGGTCAAGAAGATAATTCATGTAAGACATGTAGGAATTGAAAAGGCAAAGCTTATCAGAACTGCAGAGGGTGAAATTGCTCTACTACAGGCCTAATAGATTTAGTCTACCTATACCACACAATACAACATGACGCACCAGTTTGAAGTAACAGTAGAATTAATCTTACATGCAACTGAAGATAGTAAAAAAATCTTTGAGCCCATAGTTGACTTATTCCAGATAAAAGAAGACGAGTTCACCATAGAAAGAACTCTTGGACATTACGGAAATACAATATTGCTTGCCAAGATAACACTATCAAAAAAGCGAGCAGAAGAATTTGTCAAGAAATTAGCTTCCAGAATATCAAAGACGCAAATGAAGGATTTGATAGAAAATATAGATTTGCATTTTGAAGACACTTCACTTTTTTTGAGAATAGGTAAGAATGAAATTGTAAGTAAAGAAATTAGTTTACAACAAAATAATGCAATTAAGATCAAGATAAAAATGCCAATCTACAAAAAAGATGAAATTTCAAAAAAATACATGGAATTACTCACAGTTTGAATAAAATCTGCAACGCCTAGTATAGTTTAATAATATTTATCAATCCTAGACAAAAGGGAATGAGGTAATATTTTTGCCGCTCCAGTCTGAGCATTTGCCGTGATGAAGCCGCGACGAACCGACCCAAAATACCTTTGATCTATTTTCATACGGTTCTTTTAAATAGAGTGGATCCTGTTTTTTCGCTGTGAAAACAGATTATGATATTATTGTAGCAGGCGGAGGTCTTGCAGGAATGATATCTGCCCAGTCGGCTGCATATTATTCTAAACAAAAATTATCCATTCTAGTAATCGATAGAAATCCAGAGGTTACGATCGGTATGAAGACACTCAATGGTTGGGTTTGTGGAGATGCCGTTGGAAAGAACACAGTAGATTACATGACTGAGAGGATCAAGATTGCATGGGGAAATCCGGAGATTGAACATCCAGTGAAGGGAGTAATGGCATTTTCTCCAGATAGAGAAACTTCAATTCCTTTTGATGGTGACGGGTACATGCTTAACAGACAACAACTTCCTCAACGTCAGCTTCGGGATGCAAAGAAGGCAGGAATCAATATCCAATATTCTGTAGCATTAAGGAATTTGATATACGAAAACGGATCTGTTGTTGGAGTAGAAGGGACTAATCTAATTACAAAGGAACCTTTCAAAAAAACTGCAAAGATAGTAGTTGATGCAACCGGTGTTACTTCGATGTTAAGAAACGGTCTTACCATAAGTGAAAAGATAGAGAGAAAGATAGACCGTGATGATTTAGAATCTACTGGAAGACACATCATGACATTTGAGCAAGGTGTAGATGATAAGAAAGAGTTTGATCCAGATTACTGCATAATTCATCTTGACCAAGATATAGCTCCTGGAGGATATGGGTGGGTATTTCCAAAAGGAAAGAACAAGGTCAACATTGGTTTAGGAGTACAACAAAAAGAATTAGTAAAAAGAAATCAAAGATTGGGGCAACATGATGATGTTACTAAACTGATTAATGATTATGTAAAGATGAATAAAGCAATAGTTAATCCAAAATTATCAGAGGATTCAATGGATTCCAATAATGTAACAGGTAATTGGCAAGTTTCTGTTAGAAGACAAAATGATTGCTTGGTGACAAATGGATACATGCTTGTTGGCGATTCGGCATGGATGCCAAAACCACTTGATGCAGGAGGAATTGGCCCTGCAATAGTTGCAGCTACCATCTTAGGTAAAAATGCAGTTAATGCAATTGAGGCAGGAGATGTAAGTGAGGCAGGACTTTGGCAATACAATATTGATTTCATAAATGATTATGGCTACAAAACAGCAGGTCTTGAGATTTTCAGACGTTTACTTCAGACTCTTACAAATGATCAGATAAACTATGGAATGAAGCACTTTTTGTCAAAGTTAGATGTAGAGGCAATCAGCAAGGGAGAACATCCTGATTTTGGAACTGTCGGAAAACTAGGTATGATGATAAGAGGAGCACTTAACAAAAAGCTGGCAGACGGACTTAGATTTACTGCACAGCAAAATAAGACATTAACAGAACATTATTACAACTTCCCCAAAAAGCCAGATGGTTTTGATGCATGGCATAAAACCTTGCATCACATATTGGATGAATCATACGCTAAGATAGGCGTCTAAAAATTTAAAATCTTATTCAATTGGGGTTTGGATTTGTTCTGCATTTATTTGCGGTATAACAACTGACACCAACCCAATGCATAAAACAATGCAAACATAATGATATGAATTCATTAATTGAATTGAGTGCTTTTCTTGGTCATTAATTCTCCCATCCTAGTGCTAAGAGATAAGACATTTTTAAATTGAGGAAAGAACTTTGACCAATCGTGCTTGCAGAATCATTGTATATTGATTGGAATAACTCCTTTGAAGTTTTAGAAAAGGCATATGCTGCAGATCTATTTGTTCTCATAATAGGTCCAAAAGGTACAGGCAAGACCACGTTAGTGAGAGAATTTGCTGCAAAGAAAGGAATCAAGCTTGAATCAATCAATTTCAGTTTAAGAACACGTGAGAGTCATCTAGTAGGTGCAAAAACATTAGAGAACGGCGCTATTGGATTTGAAGAAGGAATTCTAGTAAAGTCCATGAAAGAAGGAAACATGCTTTATCTTGATGAGATAAATTCTGCAGAAGCTGATGTACTTCTTCGCCTTGACGAGGCACTTGATGATAGAAGACAGATAGTTCTAAAAGAATCCGGAGGAGAAATAGTTAAAGCTACAAAAGGGTGGTTTGTAATAGCTACAATTAATCCATTATCTCATGTTGGAACAAAAGAGCTTCCCCCACAATTACTAAGCAGATTTCCTATAAGACTTCGACTAGATTATCCACCAGAGGATATTGAATTTCAGATAGTCAAGCAACATTCTTCATCTTCACATGAAAAAGATATCTTGCAAGGAATAAAGTTGGCAAACATTTTACGCCAAGCAGCTGCAGTAGAAGAATTATATTATTCTCCAAGCTTGCGTGAAACAATAGCATTTGCAAAAATACTCAACTCAGGTATGAAAACAAGACAGGCGGCAGAAATAGTATTTGCTAATGTATACTTGCAATGGGGTAGCGTCGAATTCCAAAAAGTAAATGACATCATAACATCAATGTTTGGTAGTTAATGCAATCATTACATCTCAGAAGCGACACATTACTTGAGATAGCTACATTTCTTGTCAGAAGATGGTCTGGAAAAGAATCTGCCATAGTTAGCATATCAGATCTAAAAGAAGTGCAGACTAAACTACGGGAAAATAAAGTCATGATGTTCCCATTGGAACGATATCAAGGAACAGATTTTCAAAAATATCGACAATTCAGAACAGCCTTGTGGTATGAGTCCATGCGAATCAGATATTCAAGTAAGATCCTTAGCAACGATCATGCTTTTGGGTTCATTCTCAATACTCTTGAAACAAGAAGAATTGAGACCATCGCTAGAACGGTGTGGCAAGGAATGGACGGAGAGATTATTTTCAGGTATGGAATTTCCTGGCTTTATAGACCATTATTGAATACATTATACGGAAATACCAGAATTGTGGAAGGTTTTGCTCAATATTTTCTTCTAGGAGACATCAAGGGGGAACTCTCACCTAGTGCATTTGAAAAAGTTCAGAAAGCAAGTAAATTAGCTACAGATCTAGTCAGAGAATCTATTGAAAATAAACATGGGACAGATTGGCTTGAAAAAAAAGTATCTGAAATAGTCAAAATACTGGAGATTGATCCCCTTCTAACCATTCCAATATCAATTCCTAAAATCAGTTCTGGTATGGCACTTTCAGAAGAAGAATTCGTAAAGACTCTAAATAAGATTGCAAAATATCGAGAAAGTGATTTTGGAGAATTAGATCCAAAGAAAATTTCAGAAGGTAAGGAAGTCTTTGAAGAATTCAAGGTCATGTTAGAGGAAGCAAAAAAAACTGAGAATAAAGGACTCAGTAGTGAAATAATAGGCATTAGTATTCCTGCTTTAACAAATGTGGATGAAACTAGAATCTACGATACAGATTTGATCAATAATCTAAAAGCTAAATTCAAAGAATGGAAGTCAGGTTGGAAAGAAGAGCATGTTTTGTCAGGAGATGAATTTGATGAAGAATCACATATGGATGGTCATAGGCCATTTATTTCAGATAGAAAAATTTCAATCAAGACCAGAATTGTCATACTCCTTGACCATTCTTCCAGCATAGCAAATCAGGAGATACAGTACAAAAAAGCTACACATGCACTTTGTGAAGTTTTGGAATACTTGAAAGTAAAATTTTCTGTCTATGCATTTAACACTGAGCAAAAACAAGTTACATGCTGGTTAGTAAAGCCAGAGAATTTAAAATGGAACAATATTTCTGCCAAGAGACTTGCACAGATAAAAGCAAATGGAAGTACGCCATTAGCAGAAGTTTACAATATTTTATTACCATCTCTTCGATCAAAAAAACCAGATATATTTTTGACATTAACAGATGGGGAACCATCAGATCCTGACGCAGTTCGTTCTATAATGAGAGATTTCAAATCTATTGGAATAAAGATGGTTGCCATAGGCTTTGGGCCAGATACCGAAGATGCAATAACAATTGCAAACAATCTTCGAAGGTTAGGTTATGAGCGCACTCTAGCTGTAAGCAGGTTAAGTGACATTCCAAAAAGAGTTTTGAACGTATTAGGAACTAGTTAAGAGATGAAATGTCTCTCAGTATCTCAACCATATGCAGACTTGATAATTAATGGCAAAAAAACAATTGAGTTGAGAACATGGAATACAAAGTTTAGAGGCGAATTTTTAATTCATGCACCTATCAAAATCAAAGATGATGCCTGTGAGAGACTGGGCATCGACAAATCAAATCTTAGAACAGGAGTAATTATTGGAAAAGTTGAGATTTATGATGTAAAATCATATAATTCCTTAGAGGAGCTCAAGAGAGATTACAAAAAACATTTTGCCACAGAAGAATTTTTTCGTCACAAGTATGGTTTTTTACTCAAGAATCCCCAGGCTCTCAGAGTACCAATCCCTTACAAAGGTAGTTTAGGTTTTTTTGAAGTCAAGATAGGTTCTGGACCATCAAACAATGACATAAAATCAGAATTGTTTGATGAAGAATATAGATATCAGTGGATAGGAAAACACTAGAAAATTTTAGATCTTAATGTTTGGATTATCTTTTTTCAGTTTTTCCCAATCTGAAAGAAAGTTTTTCAGACCAACATCTGTTAAGGGGTGTTTTAGCATTTTACCCAATACATCAGGTGGCAAAGTTACTACATCGGCTCCAATTTTTGCAGCTTCAACTACATGCATTGGATGCCTTACACTTGCAACAAGAATTTGTGTACTAAATTTGTAATTCTGAAATACTTGGTGCATTTCCCTAATGAGATTCATACCGTCTTGTCCATTGTCGTCAAGTCTTCCAATAAATGGACTAACATATTTTGCACCAGCCTTTGCTGCCAGAATTGCCTGATTTACGGAAAAACAAAGTGTAACATTTACAGGGATTCCTTCAGATGTCAATATTTTACAGGCCTTAAGACCCTCAGGTGTTAGAGGACATTTTACAACAACATTATTTCCATATTTTCTAAGTCTTCTACCTTCTTCCAACATTCCATCAGTCTCCATACTTAGTACTTCCAAGCTTACATCACCTTTGATAATTTGAACAATCTCCTCCATCACTTTTTTAGGATCACCGCCTTCTTTTGCCATAAGAGACGGATTTGTAGTAATTCCATCTACAAGACCCATATCATTATACAGCTTTATTGCTGAAATATTAGTAGTATCCAGAAATATCTTCATCTGGTTTGACTCCGAATAGATTTTACCGTATTAGATATATGAATTGATGTAATACCGTGTTTTTCAAGCAAAAGAGGAATCTCATTGTCTCTTGCAGATTCACCAAACTGGTCTCGTGCACCTATACGTTTTACCGGAACCGGATATGTATCAGATATTGTCTCAGCAACTGCTGAACCAAACCCTGCCATTACATTATGTTCCTCACAAGTAACTATTCCTCCTGTTTCTCGTGCAGCTTTTTCTAAAAGTTCAGAGTCAATAGGCTTGATTGAGAACATGTCAATTACTCTACATGCTATTCCTTCTTGTTTCAAGGCATCAGCTGCTTCAAGTGCAATACTAACAGTTATGCCACATGCAGCAATCGTACAATCAGAACCATCTCGCAATACAATACCTTTTCCCATTTTGAATTCTTGATCTTTTGGATGAATTACTGGAGTCTTTGATCTTGCCAATCGCATGTAACATGGACCATATACTTGTGAAAAAATTTCAGTTAGTTTTTCTACTGCTATAGTATCAGCTGGAACAAAAACTTTGACATTTGGAATAACCCTCATTATTGCAATATCTTCTATTTGTTGATGAGAGCCACCATCAGGACCTACACTAAGACCTCCATGAGAAACAACCATTTTCACATTCAATCCACTTTTACCGTTTCTTGAGGGATATGCTATTGCATTACGTATTTGATCAACACATCTACCAGGAAGAAATGCAGCATACGTACTTGCAAATGGAATCTTTCCCTCGTTTGCAAGGCCTGCTGCTATAGTAATCAAGTTGGCTTCAGCAATTCCAACGTTAAAGAATCTATTTGGGAATTTTTTTCCGAAAGGCTTTGTCTTAAGGGAATCAGTAGTATCAGCACCAACCACTACAATGTCAGGATTTTGCTCACCTAACTTGATCAATGTATCACCATAGACTGATCTCATATCAGCAAACTCGGTCATGCAAAACCAGCCTCCTTGGCTATCTGTAAGAGTTCAGTTTTTTTCTTTCCTACCTCATGAAGGTCTATCCATTTGTTTACGAGTTCAATTCCTCCAAGGCTGTGAGCTTTGCGAATCAAAAGATTTCTCCTTGCATGAAGAATCTTCTTTCTAAATTCCAAGATCGTTGTTCGGACATCTTTTTGGCCTATTATTGCACTACCTCCTACAAAAACTCGGGCACCATCTAAGAAACAGGATTCGACATTAGACAAATCTACACCGCCATCTGCTTCTATCAGACCTTCAAATTTTCTTTCAGAAAGGAATTTGGCTATTCGTTGTGTCTTTTCGTGCACAGATTCAATATATTTTTGACCGGATTTGCCAGGAATCACAGACATTATTATTAGTTGATCCAAATCTGGAATAAATTTCTCAGACCATGGAGGTAATTCTGTATCAGGATTAATTGCAAGTCCCACACTTACTTCATTTGAACGAAGAATATCATGAATCTCTCCAAAACTTGATTCATCACAAACTTCTGCATGTATTGTAATTATATCACAACCTGCATCGACATAATTTCGCACATGTTTTACCGGTTCATTAATCATAAGATGAGTATCAAATGGAATTGGAGTGATTGGTCTTAGTTGTTTTATCTTTTCATAATCAAATGTCTTATTTTGTACAAACATTCCATCCATCACGTCAAGATGAATAAAATCTGCTCTTGCATGTGCAGCTCTCTTAACCTCGTTTTCCAAGTTTGCCATATCTCCAGCTATGATAGACGGAGATATCAGATACTGACAATCTAATTCTAGATCAATTATTGGAGATATCTGAGGATTTGGAGCAACGCCGTGCCATTTTGGATTATCTTCCATATGTTCTACGGATTTACCCTTTATAGTACGAGATACAATGATTGACGGAGTTCCTTTTGTTTGAAGTGCAGAGTTTACTGCCTTGACAATTTGTTCTATGCGATGACCGTCAATTTCCAAAACATTCCATCCAAAGGATCTCCACTTGTCTCCGACTTTCCATCTTGCTGCATTTTTCCACATCTCAGAAATATCGTCGCCAATAAGCTCCTCATCTAGAGGCATTATCCTTTCAGTATAATCATCTTGTTGAATGAAATTTCTGTCCAAAAATACTGTGAGATTATCCACCCGATATTTAGAACCGGTCATGGCAGCTTCCCAAACTTGCCCCTCATCAGATTCGCCATCACCAATAATTGTGTAGATGTGATGATTTTTACCATCGATTCTTGCCGCAAGAGCCATTCCTGTTGAAAATGACAGGCCTAATCCAAGGGATCCTCCACAAAACTCAACTCCTGGACATTTGAAATCAGGATGGCCTTGCAATTTACTTCCAAATTTTCTCAGAGTCTCCATTTCAGACTTGTCAAAAAATCCAGCTACTGCAAGATTTGAAAACAATCCAGGTGAGGCATGACCCTTTGATAAAACAAGTCTATCTCTATCTACCCAAAGAGGATTTTTTGGATCATACTTTAAGAATTTAAAATACATACAACCCATAATTTCTGCCATAGAGAATGAACCGCCAGGATGACCAGACCCGGCAACAGTGATACCCTTAATCACAAGTTTTCTTGCTTCTTTTACTCTTTTGAAAATATGATAGTAATTTAGAGCCATGCCCATTCCATAATTTGAATTTTAGAATTATTACAAGAATTCAAATTCATGATTTCTACCGTATTTGTATCAAATAAAAAGTTATTTCACAAAATATTAATCTAAAAACAACTTATGAGAAACATGAGCTTTAGAGATCTTATTCCCCTTGTGATATATGACGACAGATGTTACCTTTGTTCAAAATTTGCTAGTATTGTTCACATCTTTGCTAAAGATAAGATCTTCATCACGGGTCATTATTCTGATAAAGGTATGAAGATAAAATCAGAGATTTTTGATAAGAATTATGATTCCACTAGAATGTTCTGGCTCATAACCAAGAAAATTGCCTATGGTGGAAGAGCAGCAATTTTACCTCTTCTTCGACATATTCTGACTGACAAGTCAAAGAAAGAGTTGGAGTATGAGCCATCCTCTAGTTGTAATCACGATTGTAAAACTCCCAGAGCATTTTTTTCAAGAACAAAGAGTTTATTTTCTAATAGTGAAAAAATCATTCTAAGAGAGAATTAGTATCCTCTGCTGTTTCGGTCTGGGGTTCCAGTGTTTGGATTTCTAAATCCATGCTTTTCCATCATATGATTTAAGAATCGAATGTCATCAGAGAATTTTTCTCCGCATATGCTACAATTGCTCATGAGTCTATTGAATGATCGCGATCTTTTTAGGTTTTGCAAACAATATACTGTATTGATAAATAATCAAAAAATGCACAAAATCACCTTCACCATTACACCTAACGCAAACGGCTATGTCGCAGGATGCAATGAAATACCATCTCTATTTACAGATGTGACATCAGTTACAGAGGTTGATAGAATTGTTAGAGAACTTCTGTCAGAGTACGTCAATGAATTTCCAGACGATGCACAAAAAAGAGGTTTTGATAAAGATACCCCTATAGAAACCACGTGGAATGCCACTCCCAATTCAGTAGCATTAGAATAGAAAAGGCGCCAGCACTACTGCTTCCCAAGGGCTCTCGCACCTTAGTAGCACAGTAGCGACATTGGGTTTGACTTCCGGGTTCGGTATGGGACCGGGTCGGACCCCAACGCTGTGGCCGGCTTAGTTTCTTTGGTTTCTAATGTTATGTATTAATCTTACTTGATAGAGATATAAATTAAGAAAAGCGATGATTACGCATGACTCATCGAGTAGCAGTTTTAGATAAAGAAAATTGCCAGACTAAAAAATGTGGATTAGAGTGCATCAAATATTGTCCGGTAAATAAAATGGGTTCAGATTGTATTGTACTAAATCAAGAAACAGCCAAAGCACAGATTGATGAGAATATTTGTAACGGATGTGGAATTTGTGTCAAAGTTTGCCCGTTTGATGCAATAACAATTGTAAATCTAGCTGAGGAATTAAAATCAGATAAAATTCATCAATATGGACAAAATGCTTTTAGACTTTATAGAATTCCTAGTTTGAAAAAAGGCCAAGTCATGGGTTTGCTTGGAAGAAACGGAATAGGAAAAAGTACAGTTGTTGGCATATTGTCAGGAAATCTTAGACCTAATTTAGGAAATTACTCTTCACCTCCAGAATGGAGTCAAATTTTAAAACACTTTCAAGGTACTGAACTTAAACCTCATTTTGAAAAAATTGCAAATAATGAGTTAAAGGCTTCAATAAAGCCCCAGCAGGTCTACAACCTGGCAAAAGTATTTGATGGAACTGCAAAAGAACTCTTTGAAAAATATGATGAACGTGGAAAGGCCAAAGAATTGGTACAACAACTTGGCTTACAGAATTCTTTAGAAAATAGACTAACAGACCTGAGTGGAGGAGAACTCCAAAGAATTGCAGTAGCAGTTGCTGCTTCAAGAGAATCAGATTTCTATTTCTTCGATGAACCATCATCTTACAATGACGTTTTCCAGAGAATTGGAGTTGCAAGAGTAATTCAAGATCTTGCCAAAATTGGAAAGAGCGTAATGGTAGTAGAGCATGACCTAACATTACTAGATTACCTTAGCGATTTTATTGAGATTCTTTATGGCGAGCCTGCAGCGTATGGAATAGTTGCAAGCATGCTATCTACCAAAGTTGGAATTAATGTTTTCCTAGACGGGTATCTTCCCAACGAGAACGTCAGATTCAGAGATGCCGCATTCAAATTTGATGCTGTCAATTCAATAGATGAGTTTATGACAATTGAAAACATCATAGAATATCCAAAACTAGAGAAAAAATTTGCAAACTTTTCTCTTACAGTAGATGCAGGAAGAGTTAGGAAAAGTGAAGTTTTGGGCATAGTTGGTGCAAACGCATTAGGAAAAACAACTATGATGAAGATGATTGCAGGAGTAGAAAAGCCTGATTCTGGAAATATAGAAAGTAAAGTAAAGATTGCTTACAAACCACAATATTTGACAAACGATTTTGATATTGAGGTTATCACACTTCTTGAAAAAGCATATGGTGGATCAATTCAAGAGACTCCCGAAGAGGAGATCATAGTAAATCCAATGAAGATAAAAAAATTATACAATAAATCGGTCAAGAATCTATCAGGTGGTGAGCTTCAGAAAGTAGCAATTGGTGCATGTCTTTTACAAAAAGTTGATGTATATGCACTTGACGAACCATCAGCATTTTTAGATGTAGAAGACAGAATAGCTGTAGCAAAACTTATTCAACGATATGTAAGATCGTATGGAAAATCTGCAATAATAGTTGATCATGATATTCAACTCATGGATTTGATCTCTGATTCAATTGTGATCTTCCACGGAACTCCAGGTAGAGAAGGTCATGCAACAACTCCAAAACCCAAAGTTGAAGGAATGAACGAATTTTTGAAATCTCTTGAAATGACATACAGAAGAGACGAAACAAGTATGAGGCCCAGGGTAAACAAACTGGAAAGTAGGTTAGACAGAGAACAGAAACTATCTGGAAAGTTTTACTATAGAAATTGACAAAAATGCTAAAACAGGCAATGGTTGGAATCCTCACAGAAGCTGAGGCAGAAGAACTCTATGGCGCCTTTGATCAAATTGGAAACATAATCATATTGAGAATCCCAGATTCACTTTTATCTAAAAGGAAAATAATTGGCGAGGTGCTTTTAGAAAAAGTAAAGACAGCAAAATCAGTATATTGTCAATCATCCCCAGTTGAGGGGGATTACAGAATAAGAAAAGTAGAGTTACTTGCAGGAGAGGACAAGACTGAAACAGAATACAAAGAGCATGGATGTAGATTCATGGTGGATGTAGAAAAGACATTTTTTTCCCCTAGACTTTCAACTGAACGAGAAAGAATTGCAGATTTGATCAAAGACGGAGAGACGGTGATCAACATGTTCGGAGGTGTTGGAATGTTTTCTATTGTTGCTGCAAAGAAGAAAAAATGTCATGTTTACAACATAGACATCAATCCAGATGCAGCTAGATTATGCTCAAAAAATATCCTATTAAACAAACTAAAAGGAACAGTTGAATCCATAGAGGGTGACGCTGCAAAAATAATAGAAGAAAGATTACTTGAAACAGGAGACAGAGTTCTAATGTTGTTACCAGAAAGATCAGATGAGTTTTTGGATTCTGCCATAAAGGCAGCAAAGAAAAATGCAATAATACATTATTACTGCCATATTCATGCAGAAAAGAAAGAGTATGTTTCTTCTCTTGCACCTCAACATTTTCTTAGTGTAGTAAATGTCAAATCAGAAATTTTAGGGGCAAAGATAGTAAGACCAGTTGGTCCAAGATTTTATCAGGCAGTTGTTGATGCTGCAATATACAAATAGTTACTTGTCATCTGTTACCAGAGATGATGGTGATGGTCTTGAGGTTGCCATATTGTATCCTATCCAAGAAATTACTCCAAGAATACCACCGACGGCCATCAACACTGAGAGCTGTAATACAATTGGACTCCATTCAGAGAGCATAAGCAAATATGCATAAAGAAAAAACCCTACTATTGCCAAAACAAAGATCATAATTCCAATAGTTCTTTGTCTTGTCATAAGCTAGAGTCTTTTTCTGACTTATTTATTTTAATCTAGTAAGCGAATTCAACTGCCATAAGATACGCATCTTCGCCATCACGATAGTATGCTTTTAGTCTCTGTTTTATAACAAATCCAAGTTTTTCATATAATTTTACAGCTTCAGTATTACTACATCTGACTTCAAGATAGAGCTCATCACATTTTTTCATCTTGACTCCGGCTATTGACTCTTGGACTAGACCCTCACCGATTCCTTTTCGCCGGTGTTCTGGTAAAACTGCAACAGATACAACATGGCCTTTTTTTACAAAGCCTAGTTTTTTGAAGTTCGAAAAACCATATTCAATTTTACACATGATATATCCAACTAGTTTGCCTTCTACCTCAGCTACTAGAAATGCTTCAGGCAATTCGGCAAGTAGACTTTCATAGAAATAGTCAGAATAATGCTCAGGCAATGTTTTGAGGTTTATCTCCATAGTAGAAATCAAGTCGGATAGATCGCATCTCCTGATGATACAGTTTCCGATTTCTCTTAATGCTACTTGCATTCTGATCATACTAGAATTATTAATTATTTAACTTTAAGCAAATAAAAGAAATAATTAAAGCCAGCCAAGGTGAAATAGTTGAATATATCAACTCCTGATGAAGTTTTACCAATTGTTTCTTCATATTTTACTATAGTTGGTTTTATTCAAAGTCCAACCATACTGCAGATCGAGATTTCAGAAAATAATGTGACTGAGAAATTTCTTCAACTAGTTAGAGAGATGGAATCAAAAAATATGATAGTTAGATTAGAATCAAGTTTTGGGAGAATATATTTACTAATTTCAAGGTTTCAACCTCCAAAGTCACGACGATCTTGGATTCCAAGAGCATTATTTGCTGCAACAATAGTAACTGTAATGATTGATGGGTATTATCGAGCCATCAGCACAAACTCAATTGTAAAAGGAGACGATCCATTTTACATTGCTACCCTTTACACAATCTCATTAATCGGAATACTCGGCATTCATGAACTTGGTCACATGATTGCGTCAAAGATACATAAACTCAAGATTAGCTGGCCTTATTTTATTCCAGGAATTCCCATATTAGGATTCATACCAACTTTTGGAGCTCTTATAATGTCTCGTGGATTAATTGTAAACAGAAACATACTTTTCGATATTGGAATTTCTGGTCCCATAGCAGGTCTAATTGTTGCAATAATTGTTTCCACATACGGTGCTTACATATCTCCAATGGTGCCAAGTACACAAGCCCATGAACTTTTGGAAAAATCTGGTCTTATTGACCTTCACTCTAGCATATTGATGGATGCAACAATATTCCTTGTTGGAAAACATGTTCCCAATCAAGAACTTGTAATGTCACCAGTTTTGTTAGCTGCATGGTTTGGATTTCTCATAACGTTTCTCAATCTTTTACCAGCATGGCAACTGGATGGTGGACATATAGCTAGAGCTACTTTTGGCGTTAAATGGCATAAAATTTTGACTTATGCAAGCATAGGAATCCTAGCTGCAACGGGTTATTTCATAATGGCATTATTTGTTTTGATGTTTAGTATGAGAAGTCAAGATGTAAAACCGTTGGATGATATTTCGCCATTATCCCAAAAAAGAAAAAAAATGTTTGCACTTGTAATTGCATTAGCGTTTCTATGTGCTCCACTGCCCTTCTCGATTTTTACCTAAGCAATACATGAGAGCCATCAGAGACAATTGCAATCTTTTGTCTATCGCCATATGTTTTTAAAACATAATCCATTGCTTCCTTTGCTCCACTAAATGGAATCATACCTAGTTTGTCTTTAGTAAAAAGATGCGGTAGAATTGATACAATACCTATTCCAAATTTCTTTTGCATTTCGGTTAGAAATAGAAGATCGTCCATTCCATCTATGTATTTTGAAGGACTCTTTAATCGGTCCAAGTTAATTCTGCCTTCTACATATTGCTGAATTGCCTCAGAACCTAATCCATTTTTACATTCTGCAAGAAGGATTATCAGTCCTTCTTCTTTTATTGCGTTTGAGCAATTCCAGATTGAGGAAAGGGATCTACTCAATGTTTCATTACTTGTCTCCTTACCAGTGCTAATTATTGCCACCCTATGCTTTTCCATTTCATGTACTGCAATAGATGAGAGAGATTTTGAAAGTAATGCAGTTGACGAAGGATGACCAGTTGCAACATCTACTACCCCTGTTTGATTTGCTACAATTTCTATAGCAGATATTTCAAATCCATCTGTGAATTTTTTTGCAATATCTATTGTTTTTAATTCATAACCAGGAAGTGGAAGATTTCCTTCTCTTTTCTCATATGCTTCAAGCATATGGTCTTTGCCAAATCTTCGTAATAATTTAGTGGATATTGTATCATATCCAAACAAGCCATCAAATTCCATCTCAGAGATAAAAACAAGATTTGCGCTAGAAAATCTAGATGCATTAAATTCAGATATAGATATTGTGGGATCAGAGAAGATATTTTTTACAAAATTTAAGTTTGACTTATCTACCAAGAATTTAGGTTTTGGTAGAGATTTCTGTGTACAAACATCCAGTAAAACAGAGATAACTTTTTGAACAGTTTTAGAATACTCCATAATAACAAACTCGGTGGGTTTTGACATGTCAAGAGATTCCAATTTTGAGATAATTTGAGAATCAGTCAAGTTTACACCGCCGGAAGATATCTGTTTTTCAAGATTCTCAGCTTTTACATCAAGAACTACGTCTGTGGGTCCATAACTAAGCCAGATTTCAGGCATACCATACCGAAGGGACAGTTAAAATAAATCTAGTTCGGTAAATTTTCCTGTGGGTTTTGTCAAAGAATTTGCGATGTTTTTGCAAGAAAGTGGAGCAATCAAATTTGGAAATTTCAAGCTTTCAAGCGGAAAAGAAAGTGCGTACTATGTTGATCTTAGAATAGTACCAAGTTTTCCACACCAATTTAGAAAAATGATAAAATCACTTCAGAATTTGATATCTGAGAAAACAGGCCTGGACAGTTTTGACTATATTGCATCTGTTCCAACATCTGGACTTGTAATAGCATCGGCATTAGCCATAGAGACTCTCAAGCCTCTAATCTACATAAGACAAAAACCAAAGGATTATGGTACAAGTAGCCTCATAGAAGGAAAGATACCAGAAGGATCAAGGGTAGTTTTAGTAGACGATGTTGGAACTACAGGTCGTTCATTACTTAATGCCATCAAGGCCCTAAGAGATGCTAAAATAATAGTAGATTCTGCATTTGTCATAGTCAATAGACTAGAGGAGGCAAGGGAAAACTTGGAGGTTGAGAAAGTCAAGCTGTATGAGATTACAGATATATTTGAAATTTCAAATGTTTTACATAGTAAAAAAATTCTTGACGATCAAACTTTAGGCAGAATTAAAAAACAGATGGGCATCAACTGAACTATAATAGATTTTTAGATTTCATAGATCATCAGTTCTTTTTCTTCTAGAAGTGTATGCAGGTTGTGCACTGATCTGTAAACATCAGACTCTTTTTTTGCACCAGTACATACAAGTTTCCCTGAAGCAAATAACAGTATTACAGTTTTAGGATCAAGCATCCTATGGATAAGACCTGGAAATTGTTCTGGCTCATACATACTCCTTGGAAGACTCCTTGCAGCTTGTTCTAGGTGTATCTTCCCACCAAGATTAGCAGATGCAACTATATTCTGGATTACAATTACTGCGTCTTTTTTTATTTTTATTCCACCTTTTCTTAATTTTTGAACAACAGTACGTACTGCAGTTATTGACTGCTCTTCTGATTTTGCTCCAGTACAAACCATTTTTCCAGAACTAAAAATCAATGTTGCAGTTTTTGGAGATTTTATTCTAAATACTAACCCTGGAAATTGATCAGGGTGATATTCAACGTCTGGAAATGTTTGAGTTATGAAATTAAGATCAATTTTTTGATCAACAGAAGCTGAAGCTACAACATTTTCTATACTAACAATAGGTTTTGTTTGAGGCATTTTCGTGAATACGTATGCACTTTATATATACTCTATAACACTTTCTGCACACATTTTTCTCTATCAAACTTACAGAATTCATTCTAAAGAGAGAGGCAGCTCAGACAAATGCCTTTACATCATCAGTTCAGTTATAACTCTGATTCTTCATTGCGGCCAAATGAAGATAATTTACTGCTTATTTTAAAATTAGTATATCAGAACAGAAAATTCAGAAAACATTCATCATTAATTGTTAAATACGAATTGACAATTAATTAAGAAACTTGTTGATAATTACATACTATAACAATACAGTTAGAAACTAAATAGTGGGCCCAAAGGGCTTCGATCCCTTGGCTCACCGGTTATGAGCCGGTTACTCTACCAAGCTGAGTTATGGGCCCTACGAAAGAGCAAATTGACATGCGCTATAAAATAGTATAGAGTTAACAGTATGAATCGTAACAACTGTCAAGTAATAGATTTTGAGCAGACAAGGATTTGTCGGCTACTGCTACCAATTCATCTTCTTGTGATGTAGGAGTTTTTTCCAAGATTTTTCTCCAAAGTGCAGCGTGTCTTATGTCAGCTTCTGCATGCAATCTGAAATATTCTATTGCGTCATCTTCGGATAAACCATAAAACTTTCTTAATCCATCTATCTTGGATAAACTAATTTTTGGTATTTCCTGCTCTAACGCATACATTGCAGCTGCTCCACCTTCAAAGGAATTCATAAGACATGAAAGGTTTGAAATTGCTTGTTTTGTCTTTTCAAGTCCTGCATAATTTCTAAGTTCATTTTGTGATACGCCTAATGCACCCGCAAATTTTACCCATGGTTCTATGTGCTCAGATTCTTCATCTCTATTGGAAGCAATTTTGCTTTGAATTTCGACTGGGCTTTTCTTCATTACATCATCTACAAATGAAGGAACTGCCTTTACTAATTGGAAATATTCTTTTGAATAACCACTAAGAGATTCCATTGATAATTTACCTTCACTCCACATAACATAGAATTTGTGCTTTAACAAACTCTGTTCTTCAATCATCTTGTCAATTCTTTGAATAAGAGAACTCATGTCGATTATCAAATTCCGGTAATAAAAAAATCTTTTGAATGGCTTCAAAAGGATTTTATGGATAACGTTTGGAGGCAATTTGGGCTCCAGTGGTGTAGACCGGTCAAGCATGGGGGACTTTCAATCCTCCGACCCGGGTTCAAATTCTTAATGATGAAAATCCCGGCTGGAGCACCACCTTTCAAAAGCATTAATATTCTAACCGTGATCTACGGTTGTTAGTGTAATTCTTGGATAGAAAGAATTTCGAGATAAATCCA
>JAGWGA010000025.1 GCA_028867675.1 Nitrososphaerota archaeon
ATGACCCAAGCTTAATTCGGACATCTTTAAACTCTAATCTCCAAATTATAAAAATCGTTCCTAATTTTATGATGATTTTTGATTATTTCTTTCGGTTTATCTGCTGTTTAGCATTCATTCTTAGAATTTTAAATCCCAAGAAAATTCCTAGTGAAATATTTACCATTCCAAGCGCTGTTAAAAAGAAATTTGGCTTGGTAAATACGATTAAACCCATGAAAATTCCCCAAAATCCCCCAACGAAGAAAAATACTGTTATTATTCCTAGTTTACGAGTGGAAGGATTACTCAATAGCAATTTTGATTTTATGGCACTATTAAACATTGAGAGATTCTATTCCATTTCTAAAAATTTGAGAAACAGTTTTTGAACTAGCTGAATTCTTTTCTTACATTTTGGATAAATCTTGCATGGATTCTTATTCTTTCTAATGTCTGTGCAAGTTTCATCTCTGTACCTGGAACATGATGTCTTGTGAAAAATATTTTAATCTCTTTTTCTTTTTCCAAGTCTGCTTCAATTGAGACACTACCGACAATTCTATTGAGAAGTGGATTTCCTACTCCGAATCTTGATACAATTCCTTTCCAGTTTTGCTTTATCCATGGCCAGACAAGTTCCTTTCCATGTGGATTTGTTACCATTCTTGCAATCGGCTGGAATAGATTTTGAGTTCTCACTTCTTTTGATAGTGTAAATGAGAGGGTTTTTGTTAACAATTTTTTATCCTGAAAGTTTGCAAGTGAACTTAGTAGTCTTACCATCTCCTCTTGTGTTGGTGCTTTACGATACAAACCAAGAATTTTCTGATATGTAGTAGAATCACCGCTCCATGCTATGATGGAATAGACTGGACCACGAAGGTCTGGATTTAACTGACCTGTTTTTAGCATATTTGAAAATCTCGATTTTGCTTCTGCAATTATTTTTTCATCTTCTAGTCTTCCTAGTGAACTAATAACCTGACCTCGAAGAAGTGCTGTTGTTGATTTTTCTCCTTTGATAGCATCCCATCCAAGTCTTGCAAATATTTTATTAAAGAAATCTTGATTGAATTCTTTGATCTCTTGCCAGAACTCTTCTTTTGATAGTGCGGTATAGAAAAAGTTCAAACTGCCTATAATATCTGATAATACCACATAATCATCTTCATCCTCATAATGTTTTACAAAATCAAGATAATCTCTAAATGATATTTGATTTGATATGCATAACGCAAAGAGGTCGTGATGAATACTCCACCTGTCCACATTTGATATTGTTTTTTCTTCAATTAGTCTTCCTAGTGAATCAAGAGCAATTTGGTCATATTTTACTCTAAAAAAGCCCTTTTGACCATCATTTACCTTAAACCAGTCTGCGTTATAGGGGATTGTCATCTGTCCTTTCATTAGTTTGGTAACTACCTTGTTACCCATTCTTACTGAGAGTGGGATTATCCAATTTCCTTGCTTTATCTTTCCATTGCTTTCTAGGAGGAATCTTTTTTGAGATAATTTTAATTTTGAATCTTTTATCTCTGTCTCAATTACTGGATATCCAATTTGTCTGACCCATGTATTCATCATTTGTCTAACTGGTTGCCTTGATATTGAGCCAAGTGAATTCCAGAGATCTTCTGTAGTTGCATTTGCATATTCGTGTTTTTTAAGATAGCCGTGTAACCCTTTACGGAAATTATCTTCACCGATAAAATTTTCAAGCATCATTAACACACAACCACCCTTGTTGTAACTAATTTCATCAAATATTTGTCGGACATCTGAGGGACTTTTTACCGGAACATCAATTGGATGTGATGATTTTAATGAGTCAAGACTTAAGCCGCCTGTCATTTCTGAAATTAGGAATTGATCCCAGAAATCCCATTCTGGATATAGTGTATCAACTGCTTTTGTTGCCATAAATGTGGCAAAGCTTTCGTTAAGCCATAAATCATTCCACCACTTCATTGTTACTAAATTTCCAAACCACTGATGTGCTATTTCATGTGCAATAACTTCGGCAATGTGTTGTTTTGTTTCAGTTGATGATGTCTTTGGATCATAAAGCAATATTGTTTCTCTAAATGTAATTGCACCCCAGTTTTCCATCGCACCAGATGCAAAGTCTGGTATTGCAATCATGTCAAGCTTGGGCAATGGATATGCAATCTTGAAATATTTTTCAAAGTATGATAGGAATTGCTTTGTAAATTCTAGTGATAATTTTCCTTGGTTTTTCTTACCCTGTGTTGTAATTACTCTAATCAGGGTCTTGCCAGATTTGCCTGAAATAGACTCAAACTCTCCTACTGCAAGATAAAGAAGATATGTAGACATTATTGGTGTGGTGTCAAACTTGTATAGTGTTTTTTGGCCTACCTTTTTCTTTGATATTACTGGCATGTTTGAGATGGCGGTATGATTGTTGTCTACAAGAAGCGAGACATCAAATGTTGCCTTGGCCTCGGGCTCATCCCAGCAAGGAAATGCTCTTCTTGCATCTGCTGCCTCAAATTGGGTAGTGGCAAGATGTTTTTCCTTTCCTTTGTACTGATACTTGCTTCTATAAAATCCGACTAGCTTGTCATTTAGATGTCCTATGAAATCAATTGAAAGAACTGCGGTGCCTGATATTTTCTGAGGTAATACAAGTGTAAGTTCTTCAGTTTTTGAATTTAGGACAATCTTTGGTTTTATCTCTTTTCCATTATGTTCTATTTTACACTGTTTTATCTCAAGTTCTGCAGAATGAAGAACTATTTTACTTGTAGTTCTTGATATCTTGATCGATACTTTTTCTTTTCCTCTAAATGTAAATTTCTTAAAGTCTGGTTCGAATTCTATATCGTAGTGTACTGGAAAGACGTCCTTCACAAGATTTTGTTTCTAATATACAAGTAATATACTTTCTAATGTAGAGCTCTAATTAACCAGTGTACAAAATGTACCCCAAAGAATACTATTGCAATAGCCTTTACTGTTTTTCCAGTTGTCATCGCAATCGTATATCTTACAATGTTGTACTTTTTGGTTCCAGCTATAATTGATACTACATCTCCTATAATGGGAATCCATGGTGAGATGAAAATTATTGTGGACCAACCATATTTTGTCATGATGTTGATGCTTTTTTGCTCGTATTTTTTTTCTGGAGTCTTTCGCAGTTTTCTTAATAATCTTCCGTTATATCCAAGATAATATGCAATATATCCTCCAACTATGGAGCTAATTGTAAGTACTAGAAAAATATCTAGTGGTTTTACTCCTCCTAAAAGTAAAGCCGAGATGGTTAACTCTGTAGGGATTGGAATAAAACTTGAAAACATTCCATTAAAAAAAAGTCCCATTAGTCCATATTTTATGAATAATGTATCATGCAATACGGAACTTATGACTCCACCTAGCATCCTCTAAAATCTCTCTTAGCTCATTTTAAATGAATTGCCATATTTTACATCATGATCATATATTGCATTTCCAATCTTCTTGAGTATCTTGGCTTTTGATTTTTGTGCTTTTTTATCATGACTATAATCTTTCTTTTCAATCAAATCATGGAGTCTTTCAAGCTGTTCTCTTGATAATGCATTTACTCCTCTGGTAAAGACAATGTCTAAAAGTTGTAGCCTCTCAAGATCCACGTTATTATCTTCCACAATCTTTGTCACTCTATCTTTAATATTTGTCTTACATGAAAAAATGTTAATGCTTTACAGAGTATCTGTGTCATTTCACAAGGATTATGTCAAAATCCAAGACGACCATATCGAAATTGGAATTATGGCAAAACCTGTAAAAGGTGAGGCAAATCTTGAGATAATAAAAAAAATTGCCAAGCATTTTGGAATATCAAAATCTAATGTGAGAATCGTAGCAGGAGAAAAATCACGAGATAAGGTGGTTGAAGTGATATCTTCATCTACCAAACCCTAAAAAATAAGACAAATCCAATTTAGTTTATGAATAAATCGGTTGTTGTGATGCTTTTTGGAATTATTATGGTGTTTTCTATGATGCAACCTGGTTATTCTCAAGTAAAATCTGGTGCTACACTTGAAAATGGAACATGGCACACAAAGGTTGGAAAACAAGTTCAGATAACAACCGATGTAACAAATGGCCAAAACAGGGCTCAGCCATTTGCATATATTGTTCAAATACAAAATCAAGACGGAGTTGTCTACTCTTTATCCTGGATTACAGGAACTCTTGATGCTGGCCAATCTCTTAGTCCTTCTCAATCTTGGATGCCTACTGCTCCTGGAACATATACTGCACAGATCTTTGTATGGGCAAGTGTAAATAATCCTGATGCACTATCTCCACCGCTTTCCATGACTATTACTGTATTATAAATTAGAATTCGTTCAAACTCCTGATGATAAATGTAGAATTAAGATCAATTGGGATGACAAATGGATAACCTTAATTCAAAATGCAAGTAAAAATAATTAAAATTGGTTCACTGGGTATTTGGCATACTTACAATATTGAGTGCAGTTATAATTGCAATTGCTGGACTTTTGATACCAAAATATGATAAAAAACCAACATATGATGTTGTTCTAAACTTGTTTGAAAAAGAAAAAAGAAAAAGCGTAGGAAAGGAACTATTTGCTGACCGCGAAATAACTGTAGTACCTTATAATGATGGTCAAATAGACAAAGTAAAAGCTACGAAAAATGTTGCGTTTGAAATAGGATTTAGGAGAAAATGGTCTTACATCATATTGGGTAGTGGTATTTGCCTGTTAATCATATCATTGTTTGTGTAATAGGCTACCATGTCCCGATCTTTGACACGAAGAAAATTTAAGTCAATATACCTGTAACTTTACAGAACCTAAATTAGCATCAGTTATAATTTAGAAATACTGCATCATACCTATGGACAAGGCAAGAAAGATCTCAACTTATCTGATAATTGCCGTGGCATTTGGCTTTAGTGTGTACTTTTTCATCTCTCCATTTCTTGGATCAGAAGACCAAACTAGCTTAATACCCAATATCAATCAAAACCCCGATTCAATCTCTACTCTAACAAATGATGTGGATACATGTGTAACAAATCCCACATCTGACTGTGATCAAGAAATGTTGCAGATTAAAAAATTCTGTAATGACAACAAAGACCAACACATTCCTGTCTGTTCTGATCCCCGAGTACCACAGTATGTTGATCAACGCGGACTTGAACGTCCTGCTATAAACACTGGAAAATAATTTTATTTCTGAGCTTCTTGCATGAATCTTTCCATATTTTGCTTTACAAGAGGAATTATCTTCTTTGTAATTATTTGATGGAAATTGTCTGCATCAGGATCAAATGATAACAACAACACATGGGCAAGTCTTCTATTTTCATCTGCAATTGGTATTGTTGCTCTGATGATATTTGTATAATGTGAACTTGCATAAGATATTCTTCCAAGCAGATACTCCCATCTCAGTCTAGTATACTGTCTTGTGGCTGCAGTAATTGCATACTGTGCCCTCTCCTCTGGTTTCATAATTGGTGTCAGACCTGACCTTTCCGAGACTCCCTCAAGTGTTCCATCTCCATCCGCTATTCCAGCAAATCTGATCTTTGGATCAAGTGCTACTACGCTTTTACAGAAATCCTCAAAAAATGCCATGTGTTAGTGGGTTACTGCTTTGACTATATTTGCTTTCTGGGAAATTTCTCTTCACCCCGTATCTTGCTTTACACTAGCTGGTTTGACCTTTTGAAAGATGAAATTGCACAATAGCATAAACCCAATCCATATTCCAAGCATTAGAACTGGAGTGTAATGTCCTATACACTGGTGACAGACAAACTTGTTTGTTAGAAATACAATGACTCCTCCTACTAGGGCACCTGTGATATAATCTAACAATCTCCACCAAAAATACTTCATTTGATTTCTTGATTTATCTAAAAGATGGGATTGATTTTATACGTTTACTAGGAAAAATGTTTTCTGATGTTCTCTACTTCTACTTTTATCCACTCGCAAAAAATCTTCCAAATTGTATCAGATGTAGAAGCATATTGGAAGAAAGTAAACGTTATTGCTGTGGAATTATCAGGAAGCGAAATTATTCTCAGATATGCGGGCGTCATATTGTCTTCTGTAGGTCCAGCATAGATGTCAATCAGACCTGCCTTTTCATTTGTATAAAGTCTGATGAATACTTCGCCTATTGGTGTTACAGCCTTGTATTTACCATTCAGTGGCATTATTTTTTTAACAAACTTTGTACTCCATTTTGGAAGATTCTGGATGTCTGATAAGAAAGCAAATACCTTGTCTTGTGATACAGTTACTACACAAGTCTCGGTGATAGAGTTCAATGTTTTTTGTCTAGATGAGGATTACTTAAACGGTGTTCTATGGATAAAAAAAGAACAACTCATAAATTCATCATTTGGTTTATTGCAGTATTATGTCTCTAGAACCAAAGAGTGCTGAAGAATCAAAAGCAGAGATGACTGTCAGAATGTTTCCATCAGACGCAAATCCCGCAGGAAATGTCTTTGGTGGTGAAATTCTAAAACAGATTGACTTGATAGCAGGACTTGTTGCTCAACGACATTGTAGAAAAAATGCCGTAACTGCATCAATTGACAGAGTAAACTTTCTCAAGCCAGTTCTTGTTGGAAATGCACTTATCATGACTGCTAGGCTCAACTACGTTTCTCATTCATCAATGGAGATTGAGGTAAGAGTAGAGGCAGAAAATCTGATGAATGGGAAGAGGATTCTTACAAATACTGCATTTGTGACTTCGGTTGCATTAGATGACTTTGGAAAGCCCGCTACAGTTCCTCCGCTTTTGCTTGTAACAGATGACGACAAGAAGAGATTTGCAGAAGGTGAGCAGAGAATGCTACAGAGAAAAAAAGAAAGAAAGAATAACTAAAATTTTTTCACTATACTTTATCTTTAGAAATCAATGATGTGATTAACTGTGACAAATTGGATTTCCAATACAGTCAAATTTTGCTCCAGTCAGAATTGACCCACCTAAATCAGTACTATGTAGGTTGGCATTGTGGAAATTTGCGTTTGTTAGATTTGAATTCTTGAGTTCTGCATCTTGAAGATTTGCCCCTGAGAAGTCAGCCCCTGAAAAATCTACTCCTATGGCTTGAACATAATTTAGGTTGGCCTTTGCAAGGATTGCATTATGAAATATTCCTTGTGATAGTATGCTGTTATTCAAATCAGCCCCTGATAGATTTGCTCCTGTCAAATCCGCCCCTAGAAAATTGACCAATGACGCTTTTGCGTTTATCAGCGTGGCTCCAGACAAGTTAGCAATTGCCAAATCTGCATTTGTTATGTCTGCACCGTTGAGATTCGAATTTCCAAGTGTTGCATGATATAGAAATGATTTTTGTAAATTGGTATTAGAAAAGTTCGTGTCTGCAAGATTTGCATCACTAAGATCGCTGTGGTTCAAGTTGACTCCTGAGAAATCACAATCATCCCAATCCACTTTTGGGAATGTTTTATCTAGACAATTTTTATTCTGAATTTTGGTTTTTTCTACTTCCTCGTCATCATCAACTGATGTTATTTTCATCCATCCATGTTGCATTAGGTATTGGATAGCAGAGATGTATTCTGAGTCACTAATCTTGCCTTCTGACCACAATTTTACATTGTTTTTTATCCACAATGGTATGGTATAACTTTCATCTGCATATGCAGAATATCTCGAAGCCGATGTACCAGTAAATATTGAAAATATTGCTATTCCGACAAATATGGTGATGAGTATTTTCTTCATTAGGTTAAGCTAATTAAAAATCATATTTAATCCATCTATTGAAAATATTTCTTGAAAACAAATCCTGATTCTCATACTTTGGAATTTGATAAAGAACTTGTGAATGAAATTTGTTTTTCTAATGCTTTTCATGATCTTCTATGGTGTATAATGCAACACTCTTAGAAGCCATTTCTGCAATTTTTTTACTTTGAGAACTACCTATTATTATAACATCATCTTCTTTTGGCGATAATTTTTCCATGATCATTTCATGCATCTTTGGATCATTTCTCATTAGATCCTCGCCAGTACCTGGAAGCACAAGTCTCTCATTTCTATATATTAGAGTAGTTGCACCCACTGCTCCTGCTTTTATTGCCGCATCTCTTTGTTCTATACCACTTCTAATTGCATAAGCCATGTTTTTGAGCAATATTGCATGATTGAATTTTCCTAAAGCTATGGAACATTTTGGGATATCTGTTTCTACTGGCATTGAGACATGTAATTTTGTAAACATTGCTTTTCCTTTGTTTGAAAGCCACATCCCTGCATTAGAATTTTCAACCAAGTCTGACATTTTCATGTGTTTTACAAGTGTCTTGATGGCACCTTCTCCAAGATCAAGCTCTTGCATCATACGTGATCTGCTTATTTTTTTATTATCATCCATCATCTGCATTGTTTTAAAGACATGAACAAGATCGAAACTTAACACCCTACTTGGAGCATGTCTTTCTGCAACCTTGGAGAGTAATTTTATCACTTGATGCATGATTTCTATCAGTATCTACAGTTTCATGATTTAATTTAAATCAATTTGAGTATTGATTTGGAGTTGGATAAACCATCCAACAATTTAAATAATTACTGAGATTAGACACGAAAAGATAGACATGCAAGATTTCTGGGTGCTTATTGCAATCTCGATTCCAACCATGATAGTTCTTGGAATTAGACATGCATTAGATGTAGATCATATCACTGCAATAGACAGCCTAGTACGTATTCACAATGCAACAAAAAAATCTAGATGGGTAGGAGTGAGTTTCAGTGTAGGTCATACGGTATCAATATTAGCTGAAATGGTATTCATAATTTATGCAGTTGGTAGTTTTGTTAACACTGAAAATTTCAATATATTGAGTGGCATCCTTGGTGCAAGTGCCCTAGGGGTAATTGGTGTTGTAAATATTTATTCTATGAAAAAATGGGGCAGAAGTGGACCTGCAATGATTGCAGGAAAAATACTGCCAAGACTTGGTGTAATGGGTCCTTATGGTTCGGCATTGATGACTGGATTGATATTTGGTTTGGGTTTTGATACTGCTACACAAATATCTGCAATTTCAATTTCTGCAGTAGCATCTGCAGCTACTGGAATTCAAACTGCACTTGTTCTTGTAGGCTTCTTTGCATTAGGAATGATTGTAACTGATACTCTTGACAGCTTAATACTCCGCTCTGCCTTCTCAAGGATATTTGACACTAGAGGTTTCAGATACATGTCATATGGATTGAGTATAGTCGCACTTGGTATTGCAATGGTGGATGGCTATCAAATACTCAACAATTCCGAAATTATTCCAAAATGGGCAGGAGCTGTATTGGCTGTATTGATAATAGCGATATCATTTGGATATGGATATTCTGTTAAAAAGAAGAAAATCTTGTTGGAAGAAAAGAAAAACAAAGACATTCAGACACGTTAAACCCTCTCTAGGCTAGTTTATTCGAAATGAAAAAACATCAACATAAGAGTTACTCTATAGTATATGATGCATTCATCTTAAAAGAGGACTCAGATCTTCTATTGGTGGTCTGACCGACCTCTTTTAATTTACAGAAAATAAATTATGGACATAAAAAACTGGAACTAGTCCTCAGATTCTTCGTACTTTTCATCTTGTTCGTAACCCATGGCCAATTCTGCTTGGTGTAGTTCTTCCTTTGCCTGTTCATGTTCCATTTGTTTAATCTCTTCATCTGTTTTTCCCTCGATCTTTGCCTTCTTTTTCTTTGATTTCACAAAAGAGATGATTATACTCGTGAGATATTAGAATTGTTCAGATTATCAGTCCTGAAAAACACTATGCTAGATAACTAAAAATAAGTACCGTACAAATTGAATATGAAATTAGATGATTTGTAATGAATTTTGAAAAAATAGTTGATGATGTCATCTCAGTAAGCACTGCTATACGATTTGTGATGATCTAGATGAAAATGGAAAAGCCATACATACTAAAGTGACAACAGAGTCTTTTCTTCTACAAGGGCAATATTCTTCTCTTCTTGCAATTGATATGCAAGTTCTAAGAAAATTACTAAATTTGTATGATGAGACAATAGGTGAAAATACTTTTGTTCACCTTATTAGAAATAAAGTGCACGTATTGATCTTCTACGTAAAAGCATGGATATTCATGATTAGCTGTGACCGAAATACGACACGCATTAAAGTGGCAGAAATATCCGACAAGATTGACTCAATACTTGATGAAAACTTTAGATGATCAAACTCTCTCAAGATGAGATTCGTTATTCTCATAAAATAATCTAAAGACAGAGTTATCTTCTAATGATTTTAGTAGATACAAAAGACCACCTTTTCTTATCTTTTTGACATCTTTGATGATGTACGTCTTATCGTATATCTCTCCGACTCCTATAATTCGCACTTTCTCCTGGCGGTTGATTAAAGACATGTTTTTTGACAAAAAATAATTTTAGATAAATATTACTCATAATTTATCAGGGTCTAATTCTTGAGTAAATCTAGACTCTAATCACATGCAATCAAATGTGCCTGGTGGAGGGTTCTTTATTCTGTTTTGGAATTCTTGTGCAGGATATTGCTTGTCCACTTGATATGGGATGATTCCAAAAATTGGTGCATCTACTGAAGTTGTTATGGTTGCCTTGGTTCCATCAAAAGTAGCGTTTTCTTTTGCAATCTTAGCTACCGCATCTTTGTTTATTGCAAATATTCCATCTAACGTAGCTGCCGATTTTGGAGATAATGTGGAACCAGAAATGGTTGCCTTTTCTATCTCATCAGAATTGTAGAATGCAGTTATCTCATACTTGGTAAATGTAGCAGGAAAATATGCTGGATTACATGCATCTGATTTTATGGCAAGCTGAGTATCGGAAATTACCACCTGTTGACCATGATGAGGACGAAACTGTAAATTATTTACTGCATATACATCTAGTCCAATATATGCAACAAGTATGATTGCAACTACAATGCCCACTGATGCATATTTTCTTACAGGTGTTTTCTTTGGAGTCTCTTTATGAGAGACTTGTGGGCTTGGAACTTCAGGGCTTGGCTCTGAAATTACATTGTCAAAAGCATTTTCTGGTTTAGAATCTGTAACAATATTATCAGAACTTGATGTGTTGGAAGGAGATTGACTCTGTGTCAGACTTTCTATGTATTGATTATCATCAAAAGATGTGGATTCACCTTTCTTAATTGCGGTCAGAATATCTTGCAGTCTTCCAACATCTCCTCTTTCAGATTTTATTAACTCCTCAATTTTACTAACTAGATCTTCCGACATTGCTTGAAAGCAACCTATTCTCAATTTAAAGCAAGTGGATTTTTCTAAATATCTTGATCATATGAAATTGAACATGATTCATCAAAAATTCTCATTCTATTACTTTGGAATGAGAAGTTAGCTATACCTACTGCAAAATAACCCTCGTATTCTTTGCAAATCCCTAATTAATCAAATTCGACCTATTAGACCCAATTGCAAGATGAAATTTTTGATAAATGTAAACTAGACGTCTGTCCTAGGGGACCTCTCGTAACTGACAATGATACGGGTGAAATTCTATGCGCAAGCTGTGGCCAAGTTTTGATAGAAAAAATAGACAGTATGGGACCTGAATCTCGTTCATTTGATCTTGAACAATTTGGTGATAAAAGTAGAACTGGAGCAAAATCAAGTCTTGCTATACATGACATGGGTCTTGCAACATCCATTGGGACTCTAGACAAGGACGCATCTGGGAATTCGTTATCTGGATACATGAAAAATACATTCAACAGACTTCGAATCTGGGATAGTCGGAGCAAATCAAAAGGGAACGATTCTAACCTAAGGCAGGCATTTGTATTGCTTGATACGATAAAATCTCAACTTTCACTTCCAGATAATGTAGTGGAAGAGACTGCCTACATTTATCGAAAAGCGTCTGCTCTGAAACTAACTCGAGGAAGAGGTATCTCGGCTATACTCTATGCCTCATTATATGCTGCCTGTAGAAAAACTGGTACGCCTAGGACTCTGCGTGATATTGCAAAAACTGGAAATATTAGAAAAGGTGATCTTGCTACAGCATATAGAATAATGGTAAAAACACTAGACTTGAAACTAGACCCATATGATCCTGTGGAGTTTGTAACTAAAATCTGTAGTATTATTGGTGCTACTGAAAGTACGAGAAGAAACGCATTAAATTTGTTATTGAAGGCAGAAGATGCAGGATTTTCAACAGGAAAAAATCCAATGTCTTTAGTTGCAGCATCCGTTTACTTGGCAGCATGCTCGAATAGTGAAAAAATGACACAGGTGGAGATTGCAAGAGCATGTGGTGTGAGTAATGTATCGGTAAGAAACCTTACTAAATTATTTATAAAAAAATTAAACCTTGATTGAATAATAAATTAAAAAATAGGATGCTATATTCTAGTATCTTATTTTTATTTCCTGGGCAATTTCTAGAAACTTTTGCATTTCATGGTAGAACCGAATTCCCTTTTCTGTAACTGCAAAAGAGCGACTTTTCTTGTCTGTTCTAGATTCCATGAGTCCAAAGTCGATCAATTTTTGGCATTTTTCCATTGCGGTATAATGTGACAGGTTGGCTCTTCTTGCAATTGAAGAAATTATTGCACCCTGTGTACCGCATTCCATGGTTACCTGTAATACTTCTGATACTATGCCTAGTTCAGATCGGTACTGCTGTTTCATACTAACTGCCATTTCTTTTTTCTCCCCAAATTGTTTTCATGTATTATGTGATAGAAAAAGGTCTATATATTCATTAGCTTCCTAATGATTAGGAAACAAATGAAAAAATTTGAATATGAAAATAGTATAGGTTATGTTGTATACTCTGCATCCAAGGCTTTTCAAAAGGCGTTTGATCTAGAATTACGCAACAAAGCAGGTATTACTCTAACGCAATCCAAAGTCATCTTTGCTCTTAACATGTTTTCTGGTCTTACCCAAAGAGAACTTGCTGATAAAATAGGTGTAGAAACTCCATCTCTTGTACCAATTATTGACAAAATGGAAGAGGATGGATATGTCAAAAGAAAACTTGATTCAAAAGATAGGCGACTAAAGAGGATCTATACTACACCCAAAACTGATGCATTATGGGATTCAATGATGGGATGCGCAGCACAAATTAGAAAAGTTTCACTAAAAGAGGTTTCAGAACAAGAGGTAAAATCCGCACTTGAAATTATAAAAAAAATAACAGAAAGTCTATCTGTATATGTTGAGAATTCTGAAACTTTTACTTCCAAAAAATCAAAGAATTGACGGATTAGGAAGAATTGGGCATTCTTTGTTTTTGCTAAAACCAATCCCTATTTACCAGAGAATATATCTGATATGGTATGGTGATCCTCAAATCAATTGGACGAATACTTGTACTAATTGTAAGTGGAATTGCTATTGTTGTAGTAGGTGGATTTATGATGGGTGCAGTAGCAAAACTGTACCTACCAGGACATAAAAAGGATAAACAAGAGCCACCTCAAAAGTTCTATGATCACAAAAAAACAGATTAATATAAAAGTCTGAAATTTTTGAATATTGGGAAATGTCTCAAACAGATCAACAGGTTTCAAAATTACAATCAATCAAGTATTTTATTCCAACAAGATCTATCACAGAAGCAAATTCTATCTTGCCCAAAGTAGAAGAAATTGTTGAAAAATATACCCAGATCTTGATGACCTGGAAGAAAGAAAATGATACCCTTCAGCATGCATCTGATTTACTTTGGGATTTGGCAAGAGTTGAAGCTATGAAACAAGCCTGTCAAAACACCTGGGATTCTGCATGGGATCATGCATGGAAGCAAGCAAGCTCTGCCGCACGTGATAATTATGGTTGGTATGGTAGTGAGTTTCTCACAGGTGAGACTACTAGAGACGCAGCAAGAGATGCTGCAAAATATGCTGCAAGATACGCAGCATTTGAATCTGTCAAGGAAAAACTAGGTGGAACAAATCCGTTTGAATACGTGATAGAATTGTATTCGATGGGTCTTCGACCAACATATTTTAGAAAAGTAGGCGAACAAGAAAAATTTGTAGTAGACTTTCCACTAAAAATAGATGATAAAAATATGATTGGTTGTTATTTGCATGGTGACAAAGAGATCTCATTTACACATCAATGGATTGATTATTGTACAAATCTAAAACCTACAAACAATGATGAATCTAAAAGATCTTATGTATGAAAAATACACATCTCTTAAGTATTATAATTATTTTATAAAATGAATATGTGTGAAATGATTGATGAAATAGAAATTGCACATCTTAGAATGGCATTGGCTAGAGCAAGAAAAGAAATGCAAGAACCAATAAAGGAAGAATCTCTTGTTGCAGTTGCCTAATAATTCCATTCGCTAGAGATTCCGTTCCAAAGGGAACGATATGGTTTAGCATCTTTTGAGATCTCATCTTTTACCCTATGTTCAATTGAAAAGTACATGTTCTCAAGCGCATCAATTCCTCCATCTGCAAATAATTCCTGTCCTATCTTCTTAATTCTCGATTCCTTGATGGAATAGTCTGATGATTCAGAGTTTTGAATACAGTATGTTATGAGATCATACAGTTCTTCTTCTAGATATGCGTCCAACTCGATCTTCAAATTACATTTATGGTATAAAAGTTCTCAAATGATGTAAAATATTGTAAATTTTAATTCTAATAATCATCAGTAGATCTGTAAATCGAATACCTCTATTCCTAGTGGAAAATGATGCACAAAGTATACTAGGGGATAATCTCCTGTCATAGTCATAGCCCAAAATTCTGTTCAGTTAAAAATATTGGAAGCATATACTCGTGATGTAGGTAGAGGAGTAACTCGAATTGATTATGAATCAATGGATGCCCTTGGCGCATCAACTGGTGATATCTTAGAAATTACTGGAAAACGAAGATCTGTTGCAAGATGTCTTCCACTATATCCATCTGATGAAGGAAAAGGGATTATCCGAGTTGATGGTCTTGGTCGAAACAATACTGGTGTTGGAATTGGAGATACTGTAACGGTCAGAAAGATAAAGACTGTTCCTGCAGAAAAAGTCATAGTCGCACCACTTGATTCCATACCTCCAATCGATGAAAGATATCTTACTGATTCTCTAGAAAATATTCCTCTTGTAAAAGGTGATAATATTATGGTACCATATTTTGGTGGCAGACTTACCTTTCAGGTAATTGGCATAACTCCATCTAGTGATGCCGTACTTGTAACTCCAAAGACTGAATTTCATATTGCTGAAAAAGGAGAAAGCTTACGTGGTGTTCCACAAGTCTCATATGAAGACATTGGCGGAATGTCTGACGAAATTAAGAAAGTAAGAGAGATGATTGAACTTCCAATGAGACACCCTGAAATATTTGAAAAATTGGGAGTTGAAGCACCAAAAGGTGTTTTACTATATGGTGTGCCAGGAACTGGAAAGACTCTGTTGGCAAAAGCAGTTGCAAATGAAACTAATGCTCACTTTATCAGTATATCTGGTCCTGAGATAATGAGTAAATTTTACGGAGAAAGTGAAGCAAGGTTACGTGAGATATTCAAAGAAGCAAAAGAAAAAGCACCATCAATAATTTTTGTTGATGAAATTGATTCTATTGCACCAAAAAGAGAAGAGGTAACAGGAGAAGTTGAACGAAGAGTGGTATCACAGATGTTATCATTGATGGATGGACTTGAGGGGAGAGGCAAAGTAATTGTCATAGCTGCAACAAACAGACCTAATGCACTAGACCCCGCATTGCGAAGACCTGGCAGATTTGATAGAGAAATTGAGATCAAGGTACCGGATAAAAAGGGAAGATTAGAGATTTTGTTAATTCATACAAGAAATATGCCGCTAAATGAAGATGTAAACTTGGAAAAGATTTCAGGAACAAGCCACGGATATGTTGGAGCTGATTTGGAGTATCTCTGTAAGGAAGCTGCAATGAAATGTCTACGAAGACTATTGCCTGAAATTAATTTATCTGATGATAAGATCCCTCCAGAAACTTTGGATAAATTAATTGTAAATGCCGAAGATTATCAACTTGCATTCAGAGATGTAACTCCTGCTGGAATGCGTGAGGTCTATATCGAAACTCCTGATGTACAATGGAGCCAAATTGGTGGTCTTGAAAATGTAAAACGAGAACTCCAAGAGGCAGTTGAATGGCCAATGAAATATCCTAATCTTTACGCTCAGCTTGGATATAGGATGCCACGCGGTATTCTACTTCATGGACCGAGTGGAACTGGTAAAACCCTATTGGCAAAAGCAGTTGCGACAGAAAGTGAGGCAAACTTCATCTCAGTGAAAGGTCCTGAATTGTTATCGAAATGGATTGGTGAATCAGAGCGTGGAATCAGAGAAATATTCCGAAGAGCAAGACAGTCATCACCATGTGTCATATTCTTTGATGAAATTGATTCAATTGCACCAATTAGAGGAATGGGCGAAAGTGCAACTACTGAAAAAGTTGTTAGCCAATTGCTAACTGAAATGGATGGAATTACTTCTCTTAACGGTGTAGTGGTAATAGCTGCAACAAACAGGGCAGACATGATAGATCCTGCACTAATCAGACCGGGTAGATTTGATAAAATCATCGTAGTTCCAATTCCTGACAAGGAGGGAAGACTGAAGATATTAGAGATAAGCTCACGTGACATTCCAATTGAAAAAGAGATGGGAACTCCAAGTGGATTAAATCCAGATTTCGTTGATTTATCTAAGATTGCAGAAATAACTGATGGAATGAGCGGAGCTGATGTTGCAGCAATTGCAAACACTGCCGCTTCGATTGTATTGCATAACTTTGTCGAAAAATATCCTGATCCTAAAGAAGCAGAAAAGCAAGTTGAAACAGCTAAAGTAAAAATGAAAGACTTTGAGGAAGCAGTAAAGAAAGTCAAGATCCAAAAGGATCTTAAAGTTGGACAAAAAGTAACTATATCTCACTTTAGATAATTTTAAAAAACTCTACTAGAGTAACTTTATCTCGATTATCCTACTGACGAGAAAATTTTTTAAAATTTTTTTTACGTTAATTCCATCTTTGTTTTTTTATCTGGAACTTGAATATCTAAAAGTTCTCGTAATCCCTTGTATCTATTTCTAATAGTTACTTCAGTTACGCCTGCTGCTATCGCAATCACTTTCTGTGTTGTGCTGTCTCCATGAATTGCACAAGACAAATACAGTGCTGCAGCAGCAAGACCCATTGGATCTTTTCCTGCCGAGATCTCTTTTTCATTTGCTTGTTCTAAGATCTTTAATGCTTCTCGTTTTACTTTTTCACTAAGACCAGATTCACTAGCAATTCTTGACATGCATTTTATTGGATCTAATACTGGCATTGTCATATCAAGCTCTTGCAATAATAATCTATAACACCTTGAAACGTCTTTCTTTTTTACATTGATTTTTCTTGCAACTTCGTTTAATGTTCTGGGAGTTCCTGTCTCTCTACATGATAAATATAATGCAGCTGCAATTAATCCTGGAATTGATCTACCCTTTGCTAATCCCTTTTCTAGTGCCTTTCTGTAAATATATGCAGTCTTTTCAACTACTGCATCTGATAATGCAAGTTTATCCTTTAACCTACTAAGTTCACTAAATGCCTGCCTACAATTTCTCTCAGTTGCTTCATGAACTTGGCTTCTACTATCCCATGTTCTAAGACGAGTAATGGTATTTTTCATTGATGCTGATAATGGTTTTCCAGTAGAATCTTTGTTTGCCTGTCCAATTACTGTTGCAAGTCCCATATCGTGCATTGCAAGGGATGTTGGAACACCTGTTCTTGCTCTGTCTTCGAACTGTTCTTTTGAAAATGATTGTCTCTCAGGACCTAAATCGTTTACAATCTCATTTATCACAAACCCGCATCCTCCACAAAATTGTTCACCAGTAGTGCCGTCTGTTAGCATCTTTGCTTTTCCACATCTGGCACATCTGACATCCATAGCAGAGCCTTGTACTACCATAAATAACACATCTATCAAGCTGTTATCCCATAATAACCCAACTATTTTCAGATAAATTCTCTAAAGCCCAGATATTTGGCTTGAAGATACGCCCTTTCACTAGGCATAAAGAAATTCTGATGGGATTAACCAAGTTTCTTGGTATTCTAGATTTTTATCTACTAGAAGAATTCCAAGTTTGTATTTCTTTGCCATATCCACGATAAAATCTGAGAGTGAATTCTTTTCTAAAATGGTAGGCAATTCTAAAACATCTGTAGCCAAGAGCACCCTAGTACTTGGTATCTCTTTTTTAACATTAAAAATTTCTTTCTGAATTTCAAGTATTGACTGTCTATTGATTTCTGGTTGAACTAAAACTACAATTGTTCTTTTTTCTTTTCTTGCCACAAGATCAAACCGATAGTTCGAATCAAAATCTGAGTGGGCTGTATCATATTTTACATTCCATTGCATGTCCATCAGATAATCTGCTACTATATCTTGAATCATTCCAAGTTCCAAAAAGTCTCTAGTTGATTCAACTCTCTTGTGTGCTCTTAACAATGATTTGAAATATTTATCGATCAACTGTTTGGAATATTTTTCCATTTTTTCCTTCATAAAGATGGAATTGAGAAGAAGCTTGTTCTCTGTATATTTACTAAATGGATCTGGTTCTCTATCCTCCATGAAAATTTCATAGCATACCTAGTAAATAATCGCTCGCAGACCCAAATTATCATCCTAGAGTATTGTGGATCTGGGTGGAATGGAGCTAAGTTATTAATCATAAATGGTTGCATAATCCTTATGGATTTTATACAAAAAAGTGAACCTGATGTTTCAAAACCTCTCTTGATAGCCGCAATGCAGGATATGGGAGACGTTGGCAGCATTGTGATTGATTTTATAAATTCCAATCTGAACACCTCCATCTTTCGTGAAGTACAGCCGTCTTATCCCGCATATGTGATTGATAATGGTGGGTACATTGACATCCCAGAAGAAAAATGGGACTATAGGTACGCAAAAGATATCATTGTTTTTGGCGGAGGTTCTGGTCAACCATCATCAACAGAGGAGCTAAACGTATTGTGTCAAGATGTCATAAATGTCGCAAAAAAATACTCTATCAGATTTATCTATACTCTTGGAGGTTTTCACACACCAAAATCAATTGATGGAGAACCAAAAACATTTGTCACGACGACTTCTAAAGATTTGACAGAACAAGTAAGAAAACTTGGAATACTGACAACTCCTGAAGCCTCTATAATCACTGGTTTTAATGGATTGATACTTGGATTTGCAAAGATGAATGGAATTCAGGGTATTGGATTGTATGCAGAATTAAATGAACCCAAAATTCCACAATATCGTTCTGCAAAGAGTATCATCAAAACGCTTGAAAAATTAACTTATCGTAAGTTTGGTGACACATCAGATCTTGATTCTATGGCTCAAGATATTGAATCACGTAGCCGAGGAAAACGTTTTGATCCTGATCATAGCTACTCTTCTTAATTTTATAAAATAAGGGAAGTTTTTCCAATTGTTGTTATTCTACAGATTAATTGGTCTGAATCTTGTAATTGTGACTATTGCAACAATGGACAGAACTAGAACTATTCCCGCTATTGGTCCAAATTCTGGAACTACAGTTGTTCCGACAATGGATATGTTCTCAGAAACAGGAGTGATTGGTATTGATATTATTGTGTCTCCTGTTTCATTTGTTATGGTATAGTCTGTGATTATCTTGCCATCCTCAAAAACTCCAATAAACGGACCGCTGATTAGGCCTGTGGGAAGTTTTAGAATTAGAGTGCTATTGGTATCAGTCTTACCGACAAGTACAAAATTCACAGACTTGTCTTTTGTGCTAACTGATGAGTCTACAATGTTCTTTACAGAAGAATATTGTACATCGTACGTTGTCATCCCATTTCCTGCATCTTTTCCCACACCTGAGAAGGTTTTGTAATCTTCAGCAAAGGAGGAAGATATCATTGGAGCAAGTAAAATTACAACTGCTACAACTATTGCTATTTTGAGCATACTGGGGATTCTTTATTTGATTAGTTAACAATCTTGGCTAATTATTTTAACGAAACTGCGAATCTCTTTGAAGCTTCAAGAAGATTCGTTATGTCTGACTGTGAGTGAACGTAGGATATTGCTCCAAGCTTTCCTGGAATGAAAAATATTCCTTCTTTTGCAATCAATTCAAAGTGATATTTTTTGATAATATTTGTATCGCATTTTGAGGCTTCTTCTGCATTTGTGATCTGGGTTACACCATTTGCCAAAAAATGTGGCATGAAAAGTGAACCCATACCTGTGACTACTACTCTATCTTGAAATATCTTTGACAATCCACTTCTTGCCTCTTCTCCTAATTTGCCAATTTTTTTGTAGACTGGACCGGAGTTTTTCTTTAAAAATTTTAACATTGCCCTTCCCGAAGTCATTGTCATAGGGTTTGCTGAAAATGTGCCACCACCGATATATGATCTGTCTAGCCTACTGTTTGAATTTGTATCTGTAATTTTCATGATTTCTTCCTTTCCACAAATAACTCCAATTGGAAATCCTCCTCCAACAATTTTTCCAAGTGTTACAATATCTGGATCAAGATCCATTGTATTGTAAAGACAACCAAATCTGAATCTGAATCCAGTAACAATTTCATCTAAAATAAAAAGCGCATTGATTCTATGTACATATTCTTGAATACCTGTCAAGTATTCTTTTGTTGCAGGAATACATCCTGCTCCTCCAAGTAATGGTTCTATTATTATTCCTGCAAGATCATTTTTCACAGATTCCAAAATTGATATTGATTTTTCTAAATTATTGTAGGGTATGGAAATAATATGTTGTTCATCTGTTAACCCTGCACTCTCTGATTGATCAAATGGGTAGTTGACTGCTTTTAGTAAATCAGTTGTATATCCATGCCATCCTCCTTCAATTTTGGCAATAATTTTTTTTCCAGTTTTCGCTCTAGCAATTCTTGTGGCATACATTGTAGCTTCAGTCCCAGTCGATACATAACGAATTTTTTCTGCAACCGGAACTGCTTCTTGTATTACTTTAGAAAATTCTATTGTGTTCTCATTTACTGTTCCATGCATCCAACAATTTTGGATTTGCTTTTTCACCTTGTCTGCAACCTTTGGGGCAGCATGGCCCAAAATTAGACTCCAATGCCCCATCCAGTAATCGGTGTATCTGTTACCATCTACATCTATCAGATGTTTGCCTTTTGCAGACTTTGTCACAAACGGATAAGGCTCAAAAAATCTGATGTTGTGGGATACACCATTGATATGGAATTTCTTTGATCGTTCAAATATTTTGGCGGATTTTTTTGTATTACTCTTGTAAATCTCTAAAGCCGAAGACAACAGGAATATGATTAGGCATCCGTTTAATATTCGTGATCGGAAAAATATTGTAAAAAAAGCAGGTTTTGGGCATGGTTTATATTATTTCTCTTTGATCCCCTTTTTGCATACGTAACAGCAAGGCGGCGCTTGTGATGATGTTTGGTAGTATACCAGTTTGTGATTCACAGGCCTCCAGTTACGCATACAACATGTGGGTTTGATCAAAAGATCTTATCCGAAGTTTGAAGAAAGTGTGTGCAATCCACCAATTTCCAATAAATATTACGTCTTACTTCGACGCGTACTGAAAAATGTACGAACAA
>JAGWGA010000026.1 GCA_028867675.1 Nitrososphaerota archaeon
CTGGAAAAAGAACAATCAATTGTTGAAGAAACATCATCAGGCGATCTTGAGCGGATACTCTTGCACCTAAAATCCTCTTCGAGGATAAGTTTTGCAAGGCTAGCCGAATATGCTAAAACGGAAAATGAATTGCTAGAAAAATACCTCTTACAGCTTGAAAGCGAATCAAAGATAATGAAGATCTCAGAGATAAAAGAGGTTTCATGCACACAGTGTGGTTCTATACGAATTCTTCCAAACTTTTTCTGTCCTGCATGTAACAGTACTAATTTTGTTCAAGGAAAATTAATAGAACATTTCAAATGTGGAAATGTCTCAGTTGAAGATTCTTACAACGAAAACAAATGTCCAAAATGTCACAAGGAGATCAAGATTCTTGGTGTTGATTACAAATCGATGGATAATTATTATATTTGTGAAGATTGTGGAGACAAGTTTCCAGATCCTTCACAGGATTATATTTGTGTTAAATGTGGTGGAAGGTTTCCACTGGAAAAAGCAAAGTGGGTTACAAGTCCTGGATACAAGAAAGTTTCTCTATGATTTTATAACGTTAGTGATTGTATCTAATACTTCTTGAAAATTAAATGGCTTTAGAATATATGCTCTAGCACCTATATTCATACACTCTTTCATGGTGTCTTGATTGTCACTAGCTGAAATCATTATAACTTTGGCACTGGGATTAAAATCCATTATTTCTTTTAGCACCGAAAGGCCATCTTTTTTTGGCATTGCCATGTCTAATAAAATAATGTCCGGAGTTAACTTGGTATATTTCTCTAAAGCTTCCATCCCACTAGATAATTCTGAAACAAGATTATGCTTACCAATGACTAGAATGTCCTTTAAGACCATTCTGATAGAATCTGAATCATCTATGATCATCACATTGGCCATGCTATGATGTCATGATTCTATGATATATAATTACAAGTGTGATTTAACTTACCAAAATATCTGGGAATGTCTGTTTTACTTTGTTTCTGAAATTACCTATCTCAATATCTGTGATTCCATTAAACAGTCCATCCATTTTTTGAACTGCTTCCAAAATCATAATGTGTGAACCGTTCAATATCCCATGATTAGCTACATATTTCATAATTGTGTCTGATATCTTTGCAATCTCTCCGACTTTGTCTTGACCCATCATGGGTGCAAGACCTTTGATGTTATGCATACGTTTTTCGATATCTACAGATTTTTTGTATAGTTGCTCATCATTTATACAGAAAAGAAAGATTGTCTTCAAACTGTCTATCTCTGATTGTATCTCTTGCCTTGCAACCTTGAGGAATTCGTCAGACATTTTAACTTCTTACTTCATATCTTTTATACTAACTTTTATACCAGACTTTTTGCATTTTTCTAGTGTGAAACTTACTCAAAAGACCTATCTTTTGCTTGGAGCGATAATTGCTGTTTCTGGAATCAATCTTTACTTACTCATATTTACAACACAACAAAATCAAGATGTTTTACACTCCATAAGCTATGCAAGTGATCTTAAAGTCGTAGTTGAGAGAATAGGTGGTACTGCTAATTCAATTGCTGCAGGTAATGAAGAAGATAGACAAACTTTGGAAACGCAAATCTCTGATTTTGATTCTACTTATACAATACTTGGAACTGGTGGAAACATTAGCGGTCTAAATATTATAGCAGTTCCATCTGTATTGAGACCTGCATACGATAATGTGGGAAATGCATGGATACCATACAAAGAAGATGCAGAAATGATAAAGAAAGAAACCATATTTGATTCTAGAGTAAAAGATGGAATTACTTACATTCTTGGTAAAGACAGTGAATTAATTTCATTGACAAATGGTATCAGTAATGATCTTTTACCATTGGATAGAAATTACAATAAACACAAAATGATTGCTTTAGAAATGACAAATATTGCAAAAGATCTTGGTGAAAAAACTCTACTCTATTCAATTGGTGAGGGTGGAAATGTTACTTCATCGTTGAAAAAAGATCGAATTATTTTTGATGCTGATTTGAAAAAATTAGAAGGACTACCTCTCACAGATCCAGAGTATCTCGATTATGGTATTACACAAGAGACACTTGCTCCGATTCCAAGACAGAATTCTGATTCATTAAGGCAAATTGATCCACTATGGGAATCAATGAAAGTAAAATTAATTTTTGTGGAATCTAATACTTTACTATCCAAAGATTTTGGAGCAGCTCTATCAAAATTAAATGCTCAAAGATCTGAATTACTTAATGCTACATCTGATTTTGTAAGCCAGTGGAATGGAATGATTGACTCTGGACTTCATGATAAAGTAGTGGTTGTTCAATTACTCATAATTGCAGATATAGTAGTATTTGTAGCCGTCATGATGTCTATTAGGAAATCCTTGCTGCCTCTTGATTCTCTTATACGAGCAATTGGTCGTGTCAAAGAGGGTTTCTACGGTGAGAGGATAACTTATTCTTCAAAAGATGAAATTGGTGAATTGGCAGAAACATTCAACTCCATGTCATCAACTATTCAGAAAAAAGAAGAAGAAACAAAGAAAATTGAGGTAGCAAAGGATGAATTTCTTGCAATGGTTACACATGAATTGAAAACTCCTCTTGTACCAATTCAGGGTTATTCTGATATATTGCTTGGAGAACATCTTGGACCTCTTAATTCTACTCAGAAAGAAAGATTGCAAATTATCAGCTCCAGTGCTTCTACTTTATTGCAACTAATTTCTGATTTACTTGATGCTCAGAAACTTGAACTTGGTCAACTTAGAATCAAAAAAGAGAGAAATAATCTAAAAGAAACAATTGATAAAACGATAATTGGAATGCAACCTCAGGCAATTTCTGATAATGTATCACTTACTCATGATGTAAAAAATGATGTCTATGCATTTTATGATGATGATAGAATTAAACAAGTGCTTACAAATTTGATCAAAAATAGTCTAAAGGCAACTTTACCAAACATTGGTAAAGTTGAAGTAAGTATTGAAGAAAAACCAACGGAACTTATAGTATCTGTAAAAGATAATGGTAGAGGTATTCCAGATGAAGCAATTGATAAAATTTTCAAAAAGTTCTATCAAGTTGATACCACCAGTACCAGAGAAAAGGGAGGCAGTGGTCTTGGTTTATCTATTTGTAAAGGGATTGTTGATGCACATGGTGGTAGAATATGGATGCAAAGTGAAATATCTAAAGGAACTACATTTTCCTTTGCACTACCCAAGACTGAGGTATATCGGTCCCCTGTATGAGACAAGTGATCCTATGCTCTAGAGTATGTCATTAGAAGATTATGCTGAAAAAGCAGTCCAAATTGCCCTTGAGAATGGCTCTCAATACTGTGACGTACGTGCAGAATCTGTGAAAACTTCTGGATTTGTCATTGAAAATGGAGAAGTTGAAAATTTTGTCTCATCAGGAGATTCCGGATTGGGAATTAGAGTGCTAGCTAATGGGGCGTGGGGATTTTGCTCTATTTCTGGCCCAAAATCATTTGACCGGATAAAAGACAATGTAATTGATACTATAAAATCAGCTTTGCATTATTCTAAATATAAAAAGCAAAAGGTGAGACTTGCTGAAGTCAAACCTTCCGTTGAAAATGTCAATTACAAAGTATCAATAGAACCGACCATTGAAGATATGATACGAATTGGTCTTGAATCTGATAAAATAATCCAAAATAAAAAAAGAATAATCAAGTCATCAGTATCTATTCATCATGATAAATTTCACAAGTATTTTGTAAATAGTGAAGGATCTAAAATAACTCATGATTTTGATGATGTCATAGCAAACTTGTCTGCAACAGCACATTATTCTGGATTGACGGAATCCGTCAACACTACTGAAGGTGGGAGAGGTGGCCTTGAGATGTTTTTAGAGAAAAATGATATACTTGTAGCTGCACAAGACATATCTGAAAAAGCTGACGCATTACTTGATGCCAAAACCGTAAAAGAGGAAAAAGCAACAGTGGTGATGAATCCTGATTTTGTTGCGTTACTTGCTCATGAAATTTTAGGACATCCATCGGAGGCTGATAGAGTTCTTGGAAAAGAGATGGCATGGGCTGGAGGCGCATGGTGGGCAGGAAAGATTGGAACAAAGATTGGCTCATCAGAACTTAATGTAATTGATGACCCAACAATTCCATCTAGTCTTGGTTGGTACAAGTATGATGATGAAGGAGTCCCTGCTATCAAGAAGGCACTCATTGAAGATGGGGTATTGTCAAACCACATGCAAAGTAGGGAAACTGCAGCTCTTTTTGATACTGTTCCCAACTCTTCAATGCGGGCTACGGGATATTCGTTTATGCCTCTTGTACGGATGGCATGTACATGTATTGTTCCTGGAAACTGGAATCCTGATGAAATGATTAAAGATGTAAAAAATGGATATTTGATTTGTAATATGAAAATACCCTCAATAGACATGATGAGGTATAATTGGAGCATATCATGTCAATATGCTCAAAAAATCGAAAATGGAGAACTGGGTGAACTATTAAGAGATGTTATTGTGATGGGAAACTCGCCTGAATTTTTTGAATCAATAGATGCTCGAGGAAAAGATTTCCAAGTAAGACCAATAGCAAACTGTGGTAAAGGAGATCCTATGCAAATTATGAGGATGGGAAATGGCGGTCCACATATACGTGGCAAATCAATTGTAAAAAGTGTGGCAACCTAAAATGGATGAAAAATTAAGTGATGTAAGAAATAGAGTTATTTCATGTACAAATTGCAATCTTTCAAAATCTCGAACTAATGCAGTACCTGGAATTGGAAGTGAAACTTCGGATGTAATTTTTGTTGGAGAAGCTCCTGGAAGAAATGAGGATCTCCAAGGAAGACCATTTGTAGGAACAGCTGGTCAAATACTTTCTGAAGCATTAGAGTATGCTGGGTTTACAAGAGATCAAGTGTACATTACTAATGTAGTCAAATGCAGACCGCCAAATAATAGGCAACCTATAACTGAAGAGCGCAATGCATGTAAACCATATCTGTCAGAGGAAATGAAAATAATTAAACCCAAAATAATTTGCATACTTGGAAATACTGCATATAGCTCGCTGCTTGATGGCAACTCTATTACAAAGAATCGTGGTAAACTTGTAAAAAATAATGACCAGCTTTATTTTGTTACAGTCCATCCAGCAGCAATAATTTACAATCCCTCCTTAAGGCAAGTTCTCAAGGATGATTTTGTCTTTCTTGCTAAAACTCTCGATAAATTAAGAAAGGGTCTAGACGTAGAACTCTCAAAATGAGTATAATTCCACGTTCATTTTATGCGCAAGATACGGTAAAAGTTGCGCAAGATCTACTTGGAAAAATTCTTGTCAGAAAAATTGGTGGAAATATTATATCTGGAATAATAGTTGAAGCTGAAGCATATCGATACAAAGACGATGCTGCAAGCCACTCATTTGGTGGAATGACTGAACGAAACAAGGCTATGTTTGGTGAAGTAGGAAAAGCATACGTCTACTTTACCTATGGTATGCATTATTGTGTAAATGCTGTAGCCCGTAGTCCTGATTTTCAAGCAGGTGCAGTTTTGATCAGGTCTCTTATCCCACAAAATGGCATCGACTTTATGTCTAGAAAAAGAAAAATCTCCAATGTTTCTAACTTGACAAATGGTCCTGCCAAATTAACTCAAGCATTACAAATAACAAAAAAAGAATATGGGGAAGATCTAACAAAAAGATCTTCACTATATGTAATGGAAGGAATTCAGGTGAAAAAATCACAGATAGTATCTGGACCTCGAATCGGAATAAAAAAAGCAACCGATAATCTATGGAATTTTAAAATTTCAAAAAATATTCTTGAAAATAATTAAGATGTTGGAGGAGGTCTTGCACCAAGTATGGCATCCAAGTCAACCGATTTTCCTTGTCTGTTGATTGTCACCACTACTTTATCTCCTACATTTTTCTGCTCATCGAGATATACGATAACATCATAGATTGTCTTAATTGGGTGACCATCTATTGCTGTAATTATATCTCCACCATGCGGGATATTGTTTTGATCAAGTGTTGCAGGAATTATTCCTGCTTTGTCTGCTGGTCCTCCTTTGACTATACTCTCAATTAAAACTCCTTTGAAGTTTCTTGGTAATCCATTTGAAAGTGCAACATCTGGATCTACAGTTCTTCCTGATATGCCAAGATATGCATGTGAATAGTTTCCATTTTTGATAAGGACTGGAGCAATTCTACTTATAGAGTTTGATGGTACTGCAAATCCAATTCCTGCAAAATCTCCTGTTGTAGTTTTTATGGCTGTATTCATTCCCACAACTTGACCATTCAAGTCTAATAGTGGACCACCAGAATTTCCTGGATTAATGGCTGCATCTACTTGAATTACGTCTGGTATTGAAAATCCTAATGCGTTTTCATTTGGAAGTAGTCTTCCAATCTGACTTATTATTCCAGTTGTCATTGTATCACTTAGTCCAAACGGATTTCCAATTGCAATTACCTGTTGTCCTACCTCCAAGGCTGAAGAATTTCCAAGTGTTACTGGAGTAAGAGTTTCATCTGAAAAATTATCTATTATCTGTATTACTGCTATATCGTTATCTGGATCAGTACCAACTACCTTTGCAGTGTAGGTATTTCCATCCACAAAGGATACGTTTACTGTCTTTGAACCTTCAACTACATGATTATTGGTAATTATTCTTCCATCTTTGTCAAAAACAAAACCTGAACCAAGTCTTGTTGACTGACTTTCAAGAGGTTGACCATTAATTATGACACTATCATCAACTGTTGATACTTTACTTGTTATCTGGACTACGGAATTCTCAGCTCTCTTGAAGATGTTCGTAAGAGTGGAATCTTCGATTAATGTTCCTGATGACTGTGATATTCCAGGAGGTCCTGGAGGGCCGGGTGGTCCTGGCGGTCCTTGTGGGCCAGGAGGTCCTTGAACTGTAGCCTGTGATATTTCATTTAGTGTCCTTCCGTTACTAAATTGTACAAGGACTGTAACGGAAAGCGCAATGATAATTCCAATTAATATCATCTCAAATTTTTTCATACTAAAATCTCAGCCTAAATTGTAAAAACCGAAATATTACTTTTTCTACACATTGTTCCTAATCTCTACTGTTTTCACTCTGATCTCTTTCTGTCCGCTTCATGTCTTGAATAATCATTACCTAAATATACACAGATAGGATTAATTTATACGTGGTAAACAAGCAGAAGAAAAAGACCAAGAGCAGTCCAGTCTCTAAAGGTACAGTAATCACTGTTGCAGTAATCGCACTTGCAGTAGCTGGTGGAGTTTATTATCTGTGGACTTCAGCAGTTCCAGTGAATGGCACTACGCCAGTATTTTCAACTGCTTCAAACGTCTACATCTTGGCAATTCATAACGATCAAGGATATGCATATGATCAACAATCTACAAAAACTGGAAAGAAGTCTATAACTGGTCAAAACCTAGATCCATCAATGCACATTCCTAAAGGAACATTGGTTGCATTACATGTGATAAATGAGGACAAGGATACAGGCTCAGATCAAGATCTAAATATTGATGCCTTTAATGTCCACACAAGACATCTGAAATACTTTGAAGCTCAGACCATAAACTTCCTTGCAGACAAGGAAGGAACATATCCATATTACTCTACGATACACCCTGAAATGAAAGGCACTATAACAGTAGACCCGTAAAAAATCTTATTCTAAAACTCTAAATTAATTTTTACACAACATTTTCTTATCTCTAATAGCTTCTTGCAAAGATTGCGCTTGTCTTACTAGGTTTTTTGCATACTATACATGTTGAATTTTCATTCTTTGCATCAAATGGGATGACTCTGATGTCCGCACCTGTTGATTCCTTGATAATTTCTTCACATTTAGTCTCTCCACACCATGGCGAATTGAGAAATGCCCCTTTTTCCATCTCTGATTTGAATTCTTCATAGTCTGTTACATTTTTTGTCTTTTCCTTTAAGAGATTCTTGGCATTTTCAAAAAGTCCTTGTTGAATCTCATCTAACATGTTTAGAATTCCTTTCTCGGTGTTTTCAAATTCAAGATCAGTTTTTTTGAGATTGTCTCGTCGTACTAGAACCATTTTGCCTTTTGCAAGGTCCTTTGGACCTAATTCTATTCTCAAAGGAACACCCTTCATCTCCCAATCATGGAATTTGTATCCTGGAGTGACTTCATCTCTTACATCCATGTGAACTCGAAGATTATGTTTTACTAATGCATCTTTAATTTCAGATGCCTTACCAAGTACTGCTTCTCTATCTTCTGGTGAATAATATATTGGAACTATGACAACTTGAATTGGTGCAACTCTTGGTGGCAAGACTAGTCCCTTGTCATCTCCATGTATCATAATTAGTGCACCAATGAGTCTCCATGATACCCCCCATGATGTCTGCCAAGCAAAAGTCTCTACATTTTGTCTGTCTAGGAATTTTACATCAAATGGTTTTGAAAAATTCTGTCCTAAAAAGTGGGATGTTCCCATCTGTAATGCTTTACCATCTGGCATGATTGATTCCATTGTAGTTGTATATACTGCTCCAACAAATTTTTCCTTGTCGCTCTTTTTTCCTGTAATTACTGGAATTGCAAGTTCTTCCTCGACAGTTTTTTTATACATATCTAAAATGGACATGACTTCGGCCTCTGCCTCTTCTTTTGTAGTATGTACTGTATGGCCTTCTTGCCATAGAAACTCTGAAGTTCTCAAAAATGGTTTTGTTGCCTTTATCTCTGCTCTAAGTGCCGTATTCCAAAAATTAATTTTCATTGGAAGATCTCTCCAACTCTTAATCCATTTTGAATACATGGAATAGGCAAGTGCCTCAGAAGTAGGTCTCAGTGCTAATCTGTCTCCAATCTCTGTGTCGCCTGAATGAGTTACCCAAAATACTTCGGGGGTGAATCCAGCAAAGTGATCAGACTCTTTGCTAAGTAATGATTGTGGAATTAAAACCGGGAGAAAGCCGTTCTCATGACCTGTTGCCTTTAACTTTAAGTCAAGTGATGACTTGAGAGATTCCCATATCGAATATCCGTAAGGTCTTAGAACAATAAGGCCTTTGACTGGTGCATAATCTGCAAGATGTGCCTTTAAAACAATCTGTGTATACCACTCGCTAAAATTCTCGTTTTTCTTAACTGTAATTCCTATCTCTTTACTCAATTCAGATCTTTTTTATTGTAGTACTAATGAGCTTTCTGGTTTTTTAGAGTGGGTCGCCTTTACAGAGTACTTTGCCCGATACTCTGCTTTGGAAATTACTACATACAAAACACTGGATGAACGCAAGTTCGCCTTTCAAAACTGGACAGTCAACAGATTCTTCTTTCATACGCTTGAGCATTTTTGGACTGACGCCCTTTAGCTTGAGTTTTCCCTTGTCATCCATCATTCCTGATGCTTTGAGCTCTTCTTTTGTCTGATCTGTAAGCTTGATTGCCTTCTCTGCAACTTTTACTGGGACTTCATATTTGTGTGGAAGTTCAGCCATGTTAACCAACTCTGAAACCTTGAATATATTACTAGTGGTGAAAAGATCTGCAAACTGCTTAAGATTAATATAATCTGATTTGTGGTTGAAAGAAGAAATCGATGTTAGCAATTTTTGATGTGGAAGGCGTTTTACTTGACGCAGAATTTCTTCCAATACTTGCCGAAAAAATTAACAAGCAAGATGAAATTTGGGCTATTACAAGACAGGGTATAGAAGGAAAAATAAACTGGGAAGATGGATTAAAGAAACGAATTGAACTCCTCAGAGGTATAGATTATAAAACATGTAAAGAAGTTTCTGACTCACTAAAAATAATGATTGGTGCAAAAGAGGCATGTAGAGCACTAAAAGCGGCTGGATGGAAGATAATGGCGGTATCTGGAGGCTTTACAATAATGACAGACCGATTAAAAAAGGAACTAGACCTTGACTATGTCTTTTCAAATGAACTGATATTCAAAGATGGGAAATTGGATGGAGTAACAATAGATGTTGATTCTGACAAAGCAAAATCTGCAATCATAAAAATCAGAGAATGGAATGAAAAGAAAGAGAATATTGTTGTAGTTGTTGACGGAGCAAATGACATAAAATTATTTAATATCTGTGGCCTCGGAGTGGCATTTAGAGCCCAGGATATGGTAAAAGAATTGGCTACTGTAACCCTTGAAGAAAAAGATCTCTCCAAACTCATTGATCTGATTAACAAACACTATGGTTTGAAAATCCCGTTACAGACAGTAGCCTAAACAAGATATCATTTTAAGCAGTAAAAAATTAGACTTGTAAGATGTCTTTACAAATAATTCCAGTTCACCTTTCAAAGGATGTAACACCTAGAGATGATCTGGTTGAACTTTTACTTGATACTAAAACTGGCCGGAGATTAAAAGATGGTGATATTTTGGTATTTACTCAAAAAATTATCTCAAAAAATGAGGGAAGGAAAATTGACTTATCCAAAGTTAAACCGACGCTTTTTGCTACGGGAATTGCTAGCGCTTATTCTAAAGATGCACGAATTATACAGCTGATTCTTGATGAAACCAAAAGAATTATTCGTATGAAAAATGGAATTATCATCTCTGAAACACATCATGGTCTAGTGTGTGCAAATGCTGGAATTGATGAAAGTAATATTGAAGCAGGATTTGCAACATTACTTCCAAAAGATGCAGACAAGTCTGCCCTGAAATTAAAAAGACGGATTAAAACAAAGACGGGAAAAAATGTTGCAGTGATAATATCTGATACATTTGGAAGGCCGTTCAGAGAGGGTCAAACAGATGTTGCAATAGGTTTAGCTGGAATTTTGCCAATATTGGATTATGCTGGAAAGCGTGACATCTTTAATCGCATTCTTAGGGTAACAGCAATTGCAATTGCCGATGAACTTTGTTCTGCAAGTGAACTGGTTAGAGGAAAAACACTTCATACTCCAATTGCAATTGTTAGAAACTATAAATTTGATAAAAAAAACGGTGCACTAAAAGATCTATTGAGAGTAAAGGCACTAGATTTATTCAGATAATGTCAATTCCTAAAACAAAGATTATATCAATAGGGATTGGATTCGATAGACATTGACTGGACTAAAAACAGAATTACACTGCCATAATGAATTTTCAAACTTTCAACTTGGGCCAAAAGAGACTCCCTTTGACTGTGGAGTTACAATTAAGGAACAATTCGAGAAGGCATTTGAGATGGGTCTTGACGCTTTTTTCATTACAAATCACAATACTCTGAATGGTTACAATTCTCTTTTAGAATACCGTGAAAATCATAAAAAATTTGAAAAGATCAATGTATACCCTGGAGAAGAGATCACGACTGATCAAGGTATTCATGTTTTAGCATTTGGGCTCCATGATACAATTAAGGCTGGAAGTAGTATTGAAGATATACTTGATAACATAAAATCTCAAGGTGCAATATCTTGCGCTCCTCATCCATTTGGTCTAAGTAACGGATTACGTGAAAATGCAATTCTGTGTGATTTGATTGAAGTCTTTAACAGCAATAATGTAGACCGTTACTCTAACCTACGTGCTTCTCACTTTGCTAAAGCAAACAATTTGATCGAAGTGGCAGGAAGTGACTCCCATGTTGTTTCTTCACTAGGTAGATGTATCAATTTGATCGACTCTGAAAATAATTTAGATGATGTGTTATATGCAATGAGACGTGGAAAAATAACGATAGAAAGTTCTGGGTATACAACAAGCAGAGAAATGATAGACCATGCTTTATACAAAATAGAAAATTCTAAAGAAGATATTATTATCTACTTTAAAGAAAATCACCCTCATCTAACTGGAGTGTGTAAATTTTTAATTGATGCATTTGAATCAAATCCCAATAGCATAGTTTGGACAACTGCTTACAAAGTTGCAGTACGCATGATAACCAAACTCTCAAACAAAATCAACTTCAAAGACCAGGATCATACAGTTTTGTATCAAAGAAATCTAAGGGCAATCTTGCCGATGATTCTTAGATGACTGGATTTTTTGCGCCTATGAATAGATTTTAATATCTCGCGACAGCTTTTTTGTCTATAGGTGAACCGATATGTCAGAATTGAATCCTACTAAGACTATTGATGTACGTGGAATGTTCTGTCCTGAACCTGTTTTTAGAACAAAAATAGAGATAGAAAGAATGACCGTAGGAGATATTTTGAAAATTACGGCAGATGATCCTGCATCTGAAGAAGATATTACTAGATGGGTAAACAGAATGGGTCACCAGTTGATTAGTCTTAAAAAAACAGGTAATGATCTAGAGTTTACCATAAAGAAGGTGAAATAGATTCTTGGCAACTAAAACATTAAATGATGCCGAGATACTTCTTAAAAAAATTGGCAATACTCCTCTTGTAAAACTTGATTCACTTTCAAAAAACCAAACTGAATTTTATGCTAAATTGGAATTTTACAATCCATTTGGTTCTGTAAAAGACAGGGCTGCATTTTGGATGGTAAAGATGGCAGAAGAAAATGGCACCATAAAGAGAGGACACACTATAATCATAGAACCGACCTCTGGAAATACTGGAATTGCACTTGCAGGTATTGCAAAGCTTCTTGGGTATAAAGTTGAAATTGTAATCCCAGAAAAAGCAAGTGCAGAGACCAAGAATATAATAGAATCATTAGGTGCTACTTTATACCAGACATCTGATGACCTATGTCCTAAAGTTGGTGGAGGGACGGATCAAAGTATTGCACTTGCAAGATCTATTGCATCTGCAAGACCTGACAAGTACTATTCTCCAAATCAATATGCTAATGAGGCAAACTTTATGGGTCATTACAAAGGAACAGGACCTGAAATTTGGGAGCAAACAAAAGGGAAAGTAACTCATTTCTTTACTGGTGTGGGAACTGGAGGAACTATAACTGGAATAGGTGCATATCTAAAAGAAAAGAATCCTGAAATCAAAGTTATTGGTGTTCAGCCTCAACAAAATCACCTGATTCAAGGTTTAAGAAACTTTGAGGAATCTGCAAAACCTGATCTATTTATCAAGCGTGAAAAAGTAGTTGATGACTGGATTACTGTAACCAATGAAGAGGCATTTTCTTCAGTAAAAGAAATACTACAAAAAGAAAAGATGCTTGTAAGTCCATCGTCTGCCACTGTCTATACCGCAATGAAAAAATACGATATTCAAAATGGTCATGTAGTAGGAATATTTGCAGACGATGGAAGAAAGTTCAAGAGTCTCTATACTCAACAAGGAATTTTCACAGAATCAGAATTTGATACTGCATTAAAAGAATCCAGGTATATTTCCCAAGCGCAGTCTGTCTGATTATTTTTTATGTTCTGATAGATACTTGTCTACATCAATTGCAGCCATGCACCCAAAAGCAGCTGCAGTAATAGCTTGCCTGTATCTGTGATCATGCACATCCCCCGCAGCAAAAATTCCTTCTACATTTGTCTGTGTATGGTTCTTTAATGCAATGTATCCTTGGTCATCAAGATCAATCTGTCCTTTGAATAATTTTGTATTTGGCTCATGACCTATTGCAACAAAGAGGCCACCAACTTCTAATGTCTCGATCTTGTTTGCCACAGTGTCTTTTACTGTAATCTGTGTAACTTTTTGACTTCCCTTTATCTCCTCAATTATTGTATTCCAATGAAATTGGATCTTTTTATTTTCAAATGCTCTGTCTTGCATTACTTTGCTTGCGCGAAGTGAATCCTTTCTGTGTACGACATGAACTTTATTTGCAAACTTTGTAAGAAATATTGCTTCTTCCATGGCTGAATCTCCGCCCCCTGCAACAACTATTTCTTGATTTTTGAAAAATGGTCCATCACATGTAGCACAATATGAGACACCGCGTGCACTAAATTCTTGCTCTCCTTTTGCACCTATTTTTCTTGGTGTTGCACCTGTTGCAATTATCACTGCATCTGCTTCATATTCTTCAGAATAAGTTAATACCTTAAACGGCTTGTGTCTAAAGTCTACGTTCACTACTTCATCATCTATTATGGTGGTTCCCATTCTTTCTGCTTGTTCGCGCATTGTAGTCATCAACTCTGGTCCAAGAATTCCTTTGGCAAATCCCGGGAAATTCTCAACTTCTGTTGTAAGCATTAACTGGCCTCCTGGTAAGATGCCTGAGATTATGAGTGTCTCACGTTTTGCACGTGACGTGTAAATAGAAGCAGTATATCCTGCTGGACCTGCACCGATAATTATTACGTCAAACTTTCTTTTTGTTTCAGGTTTTTTGTTCTCTGATCTTATTTCAGCTTGCACAGGTCAAACTCATGCAAGTTCATATTTAAATTATTCATGATTTTTTATGGATTTCAGAATTTTTTGATGAGTGTCACAGAGTTTTCCTAATTCAATTTGTGCATGTAATAGATCTTCTTGCCAGTGGGCATTGTTCAAGACACAATCCTTTGAATCACAAAACGGCTCTCCTGTAAGATAATAAAAAATAGTCTGAAGTGTATATCCTCTTACTACTCTGGACAAATTCTTGTCGTGATATTCTAGAAATCTTCCTTTGAACTGTTCCTTTAATGCATCCAAGTTTAGGCCTTGAGGCATGCTCTGATACATGCTAATATAATACTCACGGGGCTTGGCAGGTGCCTCAATTATTCCTGTTGTAGAAACTATTGAAGGATTTGAGCATATGACTGTCCTCCCATGATATCTGTAATCTTCATAATCATATGTGCAAGTAAGTCTTGTTGTAAACACCAGATGGAAATTATGTGGCAATAACTCTTCTTGAGGAATTATTTTTCCTAAAAATTTTTGTAACTCAAAACCGTCGTATAGTATTATGTTGTTTGAGATAGAAGTGTTTGTAAAAGACTCTTCCTCAAAATTAATCTCTTCTTCTGTTGGTTTATGTTTTTCAAAGGGAGAATATGGATTAAAAATTCGAAACGATGCCAATTCGTATGCTGTATTTTTATCTGATTTGAAATACTCAAAGAAGCTTTTTCGTACTTCAACTTGCATTCCTAATGTTTCTTGTATGAATTTGGCTAGATTGTTAATTTCTATTTCAGGAACAGATGGTTCATCATATAGAAAAACTCTGGATATTTTCAACAAGTACTTTTGAAATCTAATTGATTTATCTTCTTAGTTCTTTTAGCTTTGCTGCAGTTACTTCAGCTGCCTTTTTACCTGATAATAACATGGAACCATACGTTGGACCCATTCTTGCAAGTCCATATGTCTCGGTAACAGACATTCCAGAAATGACTAGTCCTGGAAATACTTCGCCTGTCTTGTAGACCACTCTGTTTTCTCCATCATCTATCCACATTGGATCCATTCCCTTCCATTCTACAAGCTTTCTGTCAACAAGTCTTTTTACTGCAACAGAATCATGACCTGATGCATCGATTACCATCTTTGCCTCAAGTGCAACAGGATCTACACATGTGATGTTTCTTGGAAGTGCTGAGACTGGCATCCAGTTTACTACTACTCCTGCAACTCTGCCATTCTTTAGAACTAGATCGTCAAACTTGGTTAATTGTAAGAATTTTACTCCTGCATCACATGCAGCTGCAATCAATTTTGATACTGCATGTGGACCTGGTGTTAGATAGAGGCCTTCTGAAATCTGTTTGTATGGAATTCCTAACTCGTCCCATACTTTTTGAGCAGGTGCTCTTACTGTTACTGGATTCATCATGTATCCCCCAAGCCAATATCCTCCGCCTAGATAGTTATTTTGCTCAATAACAAGAACTTTGAATCCCATCAAAGCTAATTCTCTGCTTGCAGTAAGTCCTGCAGGACCTCCTCCAATAATTATTACATCTGAATCTGATCTATCAATTAAAACTGAATGAAATTCATTAGCAATTGCTCGTGTAATCTCGACTTCTCTTAAATCTGCAAAGATCTTTGGAACGACTTCTTTCTCTGTTGTACTCTGCATGAAAAATTATCCTTAGTTTAGCACATTAATAGTTTGCTCAGTTTAGAAATGAATCTTCAAAGGACTTGATGCATTCTCTTATGTGCATCTTCTTTGATGGATTTTTGAAGGCATATGCAGAAATGATATCTGTCTTTGCAAAGTCTTTGTTAGAAAGCAATTTCTTTGCAGCCCTTAAGGAATCGACTATGACATTACAACCATTTGTACTATCATTTGTTCGTAACGATAGATCTAACTCTACTGGCGAATTAAGAAAACCTCCTGCTTCCATCCAGTAGTAGCTAACCCTTGAATCACCTAATTGTTCTGCATATTCTGTTGTACCTGCAGTAGACATGAAAGGAATGGGAGATTCAATGGCAATAGATTGTGTCTTTATCTGTCTCTTTCTTTCTCTAGTCTCTTCAGCCATTGTATTCTGAGTATCTTGATTACCACCTACGTCAAGCTGATATGCTTTTCTCAAAAAGATTCCTCTACTTGCCATAAAATCTATCATTCCTCTGTGGAATGCTGTGCCTCCAAACTGACTCATCAAATCGTCACCTAGTATCATGATTCCTTTAGATTCAAACGCTTTTCTAGACTGTTCTGTGACTGTGTTTGCTGCGGTTGCATTAAAGAAAGAACAACCTGCATCTAATGCAGCTTTTGCATATTTCTCACTACTTTTTTCCATTCCCGATGAAATTAAATTTACAATAAAATCTGGTTTTACACTTTTAATTGAATTAACAAACTCGTCATAACTTGCAGATTTTGTCTGACCATTTTGAGTTACATGTGGTGGTGCAGTATCATCTGAAATTCCTGGTTGTATTACTAGATTGCCAAAATCTGTCTTGTGATTTTTTACAATGTCGCTGATTTTCTTTCCTACTTTAGTTGCATCAATGTCATATACTGCAGATATTGTAAAGTCGCTTAATGTAAGTCCTGCAATTTTTGGATGCCAAAGACCAGCTGTAGAATTTTTATAAAACTCAAAACCTTTCGCAAGTGTGATGGATACATTCCCAACACCGATTAGTGCTAGACTTATCTTGCCTGTCACGTTGTTTTTTTCTTGCCAGTCATCATTTAACTCTTTTCTGATTAGATTCAACTAACAATGTTTCTTTGATGCATTATGAATAAAATATGCAACTTTTGCCACAAATATGCTAGGTTTAGCAAAAATTCCCATAATACAAAATTTATATGCTTTCTGAAGGCTAGCTATCAATAATTGAGCAATACTAGTGTTAACCAGGCTAAACCGGATAATCTCCCAAAACACAAGATAAACTGGGGCAAGCTAGAAGAAGCTGAATATTTTGCTGAACAAGTAAAGCTGTTCCGACAAGGAAAAATTTCCAAGGATGATTTTAGACGTTTTAGACTAATGCATGGTGCCTATGGAAGCAGAATGACTGATGATTATAGTATGATTCGTCTAAAACTCCCTGCTGGCGAACTTTACCCAGAACAATTAGACAAAGTTGCAGAATTGAGTGATTCGTTTTCAATAGGCAGTGCTCATGTATCTACTCGACAAAACTTCCAACTTCACTGGGTTGCTTTAGAGGATGTATCTGAAGTTCTTAGAGGATTGGTAGATGCTGGAATGACCACTAGAGAAGCATGTGGAAATTCGGTTCGAAGCATAATGTGTAGTCCACTTGCAGGAGTTTGTCCAGACGAAATCTTTGATCCTACTCCATATGCAGTTGCTACCACTAAATTCCTTTTGAGAAATCCTATGAGTCAAGCACTTCCAAGAAAATTTAAGATCAATTTCACATGCTGTGAAAAGCATGGAATGGTGAGAATGGTAGACATTGGTTTGATTCCACAACAAGTAGAAATTAATGGTAAAACACAACTAGGTTTCAAAATTTTCCTTGGTGGAGGATTGGGAGCACAATCATTTGTAGGACATCTGCTTGAAGATTTTACTCCAGAAGAAGAGTTACTGTATACTGTAGTTGCTACAGTTAGAATATTTGATAGACTTGGTAATAGAGAAAATATGGCACGTGCCAGAATGCGATATCTTGTAAATGAGATGGGATGGGAAAAATTCCAAAATCTTGTGCTAAAAGAAAGAGCAATGGTAAAGATGGTGTTATCTGTGTTGGTGAAATTAGATGTTGATAAAACACCTGATGTACTAAGAAAGATCTCAATTAGTTCTGAGATGCCTTATATCCCACAGGGGTATTCAAGATGGATAAAATCTAATACTATAAAACAAAAGCAATCCGGATTTAGTTCAGTATTTCTTACACTAGAGTCTGGTGATGTCACTTCAAACCAATTAAGGGCAATTGCTGATATGGCACGAGAACTTACTGCTGATGGTCAAATACGTAATGGCTTTGCTCAGGATATGGTATTTCGATGGATAAAAGATGAAGACTTGCCTAGACTTTATGCTAAACTTCTAGAGGTAGGTCTTGCAAATCCTGGTGCATTAACAATGACTTCAGTTGTTGGATGTTCTGGAACTACTTCATGTAATTTGGCACTAACAAACTCTCACAGACTTGCAAAAGAAGTACAAAGAAAATTCATTGAACTAAAGATTGATGAAGACGATGATCTTAGAAATTCTACTATCAAGATAAGTGGATGTCCTAATTCCTGTGGTCAACATGAAATTGCAACAATTGGATTTTATGGTGGCGGAGGAAGACTTGGCAAGGACATGTATCCATTGTATAACATGTTGTTGGGAGGAAGGGCAGATGAAGACACTACACTTGGTCATACATGTACTAAAGTTCCAGCAAAAAGAGTTATTCCAACAATTCTTAAAATAGTTGAGATATTCAAATCTGAAAAAAGACAAGGTGAGACTTTAGATCTTTGGATGCGTAGAGTCATCCAAGGAAACGGCGGTCCAAATATCAAATCACTTGATGACATCAAAGAATTACTCCAGCCTACTATTGCAGTACCTACAAAAGATCAGGACGAAGATTTCTATGCGGATTATGGTAATGATGCAAGCTATCATGCAAAAACAGGAAGGGGCGAATGTGCGGCTTGAGCAAAGGAAAAACTACTCGAGTTACAATTGATGCTGATAATCTTCGATCTGAAATAAGAGACAAGAGTGTTAAAGTTCTAGATATTAGAAAAGAAGAGGATTACAAAAAAGGACATATTCCTGGTGCAATTAATCTGCCATTAGCTAGTCTACTTTCAGATGATAGTCCAGAAAAAGTTCTACAATATACACAATCATTTGGAATTGGTGATGAAACATCTGTTGTAGTATATGACGATACTTTTGGTGCCCTTGCATCGCGAGTCGCTTGGACTCTTGAATATATCGGCCATGAGGATGTCTCACTTCTTGATATTACATTTGGTACTTGGAAGAAACTAGGTCTTGAGATAAATACAGAATCTCCATCTACTAACAAGAGCAATCACTCATTAAAGTTAAAACCTCAGATTCTTGCAACTGCTGATTATCTAGTACATGCTAAAGAAAAGGGCGCAGTTTTGATGGATAATAGGGAACGACTCAACTTTCTTGAGCAACACATTCCAGGTGCAATCAACATACCCTACAGAATGCTTGCGTCAAGTCAAAATATCTTGAAACCAAAAGAGGAACTCAAAAGACTAATGCAAAATAGGAACATATCTTCTGATTCTGAAATAATCACTTACTGTGGAAGTGTGGGTACTCTATCTGGTCTTGGATATTATGCATTAAAATCAATAGGATTGGATAACGTGAAACTTTATGTCCGTTCGTTTAAGGAATGGAAATCTCTTGAAAAACCAATAGAGAAGCAAATGGATGCAAACTATTGGGATTTGTCTGCTGAATAATTTTAAGAATTTTGTGCTGCTTCGTTTCGAAGCTTCTTTGTGATCATCATTTCTATGTGATCAAAAAGATCAATCATTTTTTGCTTGTTGTCCTGAAGATATTCTGAACCTTTGGCATTTAGTCTTGCCTTGAATAGTCTAATGTCTCTGTGTTCCTCAAAAAAGTATTCTATCATTTGTCCGCCTTTCTTTGACGGTTCAATGAATACATCTAATTTTGAAATTACATCTTTAACATCGCCGTTTTCAATTGCTGTCTTTACAGCATGAATTGCCTCGCTTATCTCTTTGAGATTTTGGATAACGAGTGGATGCGATTTCTTTACTGTCCCAAAGAAGACTTTCTTTTCAACACCGATTTTTTCAGCCAACTCTGGTACTATTTCATATTCTTCTACTTTTTGTAATCCTAAATTTTTCTCCGTTTTAGTGAGGAGTCCTTTCTCAACTAATTTTCTTGCCGCATCTTCAACATCTAACTTGCCTAACATTGTTGTCCAAACAATCTGTCCAACTTTATGATACCCCTGTCTTACTGATTCTAATACAACAACTTCAACAATTCTTCTATATCCTTCATCTGCTCTAATGTTTTCAAAGTCTTTGTCTCTTACTGCCTTTTTGGCATTTTTAACATCGATTTCAATTGAACGTTTGAGGGCCTCAATTGATTCTGGTATGTGATTCAGAAGAGAATGGTAACATGATTTGTTGTACCATGACATTCCATCTGTGGGGTTGGATTCTATTGCCTTTTCTACACATTCTAAAGCTTTTTCATAATTTTTTTGTCGATAGAATATCAAACCTTTCAAATTCCAAGCTTCTGCATTTGTAACATCGATTTCATGGACTTTATTGTATGCATCCATGGCACTTCCTAAATCATTCATATGAAAACGTGTGTATCCTAATTTGAGTAATGAATCAACATGACCTGGATCGATTCTTATCGCATCTTCAAAGGCGCGTGCCGCATCATCCATTCTTTCATCTGCCATCAAAGAAACTCCTTTTTTGAAGAGCTTATTTCTAGAATAATTGGCATCTGTTATTTTTGTATCTGTAGAATCACTGGATATTTCTGATTCTGACTTTTGTATTTCTTTACTAGGATCTTCCTTTTTGTCTCCAAACAGTTTCCTCATGGTCATAAAAATATGGGTTAGTCGTAGATAAATACATTAGTTTGAAAATAGGCAGTTAGGCAGGTAGAAAACCGATTTCCAAGTATCTAAAAATTCACAAATGGGCTTTATATCGTATTGAAAATACAAAAATACTTAGGAATTAGACTTAGAATATGTAACTGAACCTAAAATAAAATCAATTGAAGCATGTAAAGATAGGGACGAAGTATTTAAGTTGGTTAGAAAACTTGTAAAAGAATCTTCGTCTGAAACC
>JAGWGA010000027.1 GCA_028867675.1 Nitrososphaerota archaeon
CAACTGTTGCCAGTGCAATAAATCCGTCTGGAATCAAAGTTTCTGTTGGATGCATGAGAAAAAACATGGCAACATCATTTTCTTCTACGACTGTTGATTTTTCTGATATTCACGCATACAATAGTTCGGCAATTCCAAATAGTCAAGCACAACTTGATCCGTACAATTCATCTGATTTCTCTGGCAAGTCTTGTATGTTGGGCGAATGCGGATATAACCCTGATTCAAGTCCATATGACAACAATCAAGAAGTAATCGTATTACAAAATTTTCTTCAGATTGCTAATGACAAAGGATATGCGGGTGCTATTGCATGGCGTTACACCGATTACAAAAATCCCACTGCGGTATTGCAAACGGTCTTGAACTTTGCAAATACAAAACCTATGATCAAGGCAATAAAAAATCCAGGTTGTTTTATTGCAACGGCTGCAATGGATTCTGAAATTCATCCACATGTACAGTTTTTGAGAGAATACCGAGATAATGTTCTGCTTAGATCTTCACATAAAGAACAATTTGAAAAACTACTTGATTGGTATTACAAATTCAGTCCTCCAATTGCAGATGCCATGAATAAAGACAAAAATCTGAAAAGAGTAATGAAATACATAGTTGTATATCCAATAGTTCTCTCGCTGAAAATATTTCTAAAATTACTTGGCAACGAATTAAAAGATTTTTAGATTTTATTTCAATTAGGGTTTAAACAGATTTGCAATATCTCTACTAGATTAAAAAATGGAACACTATTGTTCTGGAACTTTGCAGACTAGACCTATAGATTTCTTTAAAACTTTGAAATAATATTAAACAGTAAGTTGACGGCAAGGAAAATTCGTATAATACTTACAAAGCATTGTAAAGAACGAGCATTTGAAAGATACGTGACAACTCTGGAAATCTCCAAAGTGATCAACAACCCAATTCAGACAATATATGATGATGAGCGACAAAATTACAAGAGCTATGGCAAATCAGAAAATCCATCATATAAAGATCAGCCTTATCTGGTAGTCATACATAATAAGATTAATACTTCTGTAAAGGTCATTACTGTAATATGGACAGACAAAGGAGGATTGAAGATAATTGGTTTCAATAAAATTTGATAAAGATTCTGGAGCAATGTATGTCAGGCTACGCAAGGGAAAAGTTGCAAAGACAATCCCTATGGGAAAAGACAGGTTTATCGATGTAAATGAAAAAGGCAAAATTGTAGGAATGGAAGTTCTGATACCTGCAAATACACCGGAAGTTGATGATGCCATAGCAAAATCTACAGATATAATAGAATTAATACAATAATAAAAAACCTGCAAAAATTATTGTGATTAAATCATGAAAGTCTACTGGCCTATACATTGTAAGAATTCCTCAATTTTATCTATGTTTCTAAACCTGTCTAGGTCTTTCTTGAGAGAAACTAATATCACATCTCCCGCCTTGTCTAGACTATCTAGTATTTCACGCAGGTATTGGGGATGATCATAACAATCTTCTATGGTGCAATGATATTTTTTTTCTAGGGTATTGACTACATTCTCATAAATTAATTTACCAACATCAAGCAGGGCTTTCTCTATGGTAAGACTGATCAATACTTTGTGAATCTTATCTTGGTCTTCATACATTGACTTGTATTATGCTCTAGATTATTTGAATCAACGTTGAACAATGTTCTAAATTTAGGATTTTAGTTTCTTTTTTAGTTCTTTGATATCTTGTTTCAAGATTGAAATTTGAGTAAGCTCTCTGAAAATGTCATCAACTTGAACAAGTTTGGAATACAATTCGCAGATCTGCTGATTTGTCAAGTCTTTTCTTCTTGGCATTGTGGTGTATGACGTTAATATGCTCTCTATGAACGTCCACATTTCTCCTATTGATTTACCCTTCCAATTTGTAGCTAGGATGTTAGACTGTACTTTATCTGCCATTTTGATAGTCTCTTATCTTGTGGTTAATTGGACTAGTAATTATTGTTAACTATCAATCTGCGTGTACTATAGAATATCAAGAAAATAATCCGAGTCAATTTTTTAAATTATGATGATTATTCATAATTCTGCCCTGATCTTATTTCATGTATGAAAAAATTTGTAACCTCTAACTCTATATTCTGAAGATGATACCTTAGAAACATACAAAACTATATTGATTATGCTTATCTTTCTTGGAATCTATCTGATGTTGGAGATGACACATCCGACCAATGCCTGATCAATCATGCAGAATTTGTGGAGGATCTTTGATAAAACATTCTGTCTGTGCTGCCTGTAGACATGTAATACGTAGAATATGTGCAAAATGTGGAATAAAGACTCTGGAATATGTCCACAATGATTGTTTTAACGATTTGGTTGAGATGATGTCATGTCTACAATCTGGATCAAATAGAATAAAAACTTCGATTTGTTAAAAATGTCTGAAAATGAATGATATTGTCATGAGTCTTGTAAGATTAGATGAATGGCATTAAACTAATTTTTCCAAGCCTTTGGTTGTATTAATGCCCAGTAGTAAGAAAGATGCGCTATTTTTTTAAATCATGAAAATGTCCCGTACATGTAAGATATGAAAATTCTACTGTTTCCAATTTTGGCAATGATGCTAATTCTAAGCACCATGACTTTTGCAACTGCACAATCTAATTCTACAACAAACTCATCTAATGATACACTTCAATCTGATAATTTTTCAGTAAAATTTGCATCTACAATTGGTTCGGGAGGTGCAGTTAATCTTCATACGCCACAAGGCATTGCAGTTGACAGTTATGGCAACATCTACGTTGCAGATCGAGACAACGCCAGAATAGACAAATTCGACTCTAAAGGTAATTTCCTGTCGATAATAGGTGGCACTGGCGGTTCTGCTGATGGACAGCTTTTAGGCCCTGAAGCAGTTGCAGTAGACAAATCTGGAAACATATACGTTGTAGAAAGTAATAACGCCAGAATAGACAAATTCGACTCTGCTGGTAATTTTATACTCAAGTTTGGTTCAAAGGGTAATGATGAAGGCCAATTCAATGATCCATGGGGTATTGCAGTTGATGATTCTGGTAACATCTTTGTTGCTGATTTATTCAAACCAATTCAAAAATTCGACTCGTCTGGAAATTTCATATCGACAATAGGCAAGGGTATGATTGATGGTGCTACAAGTATTGCACTTGACAAGTCTGGAAACCTATATGCCTTGGACAACGGAAATCCACAAGTAGTAGAATTTTCAAATGATGGTACATTCATAAAAGAATGGGGATCGTATTGCAACCTTTTCCATAATGTTGGATGTGTTGACCCTGATGGCTCTGGTCCTTTTGCAAACGGTGACGGACAATTCCAAGATCCAAATGGAATTGCAATAGATGCCTCTGGAAATGTCTACCTTACAGATACTGGCAACAATAGGGTTGAAGTATTCGATTCTTCTGGGTATTTTATTTACAAGTTTGGTGAAAATGGCAATGGCAATGCCCAATTTAGTGACGTAATGGGTATTGCAGTTGATAACTCTGGTAGTCTATACGTTGTGGATCAGAACAATCACAGAGTGGAAGCGTTCAATATTACTTATGGCAATATGACAAGTGCACCAAATAAAGTTTTGACTTCTCCAACTATGTATCCATCTGCACCGCCGCCAACTATTCCCAGTATCCCTGCAGGATATGTCTCATCATTTGGTTCTGGTGGTTCAAAAAATGGTCAGTTTTCCATGCCTCAAGGCATTGCAGTTGACAGTTCTGGCAGCCTCTATGTCACTGATCTAAACAACGACAGAGTAGAAAAATTTGATTCCAATGGTAATTACATATCTACAATAGGTTCACATGGTTCTGCTGACGGACAGTTTTCTACTCCTACAGGTGTTGCACTTGACAAATCTGGCAACGTGTACGTTTCAGATATCGATAATTATAGAATAGAAAAGTTTGATCCTGCTGGTAATTTTGTATTAAAATTTGGCACATCTGGAATTAAACCTGGTCAGTTTAACAGTCTACAAGGCGTTGCAGTTGATGACGCTGGCAACATGTACGTTGCAGATTTGACTAACTCAATTCAAAAATTTGATCCATTGGGGAACTTTGTAATGAAAATAGGTCATGATAAACTCAATGGTGTCAGTGATGTTGCAGTTGATAAATCTGGAGATGTGTATATAGTAGATTCAGGAAACTCTCAAATCGCAGAATATTCAAGCAATGGTACTCTCATAACAAAATGGGGCTCATACTGTGACATGTCCTCCACAAGAGGATGTATTGACCCTGATGGTTCTGGTCCTTTTGCAATCGGTGACGGCCAATTCCAAGATCCCACTCGCATAGCTATTGATGGCTCTGGGAAAATATATGTCACAGATCAGGACAACGACAGGATTCAGATATTCGATTCTTCCGGGCACTTTTTATACAAATTTGGTTCTAGTGGTTCAGACAGTGGCCAGTTTGCAAATCCCGTTGGAATTGCAGTTGACAGTTTTGGCAACATCTACGTTGCAGATCAGAACAATGCTAGAGTACAAGTGTTTAATCTCAATAATCTGGGTATAGCAGGCTTTTCAAGCAATACTGTAGCTTCATCACTATCTGTGCCTTCCACTAAAGTAATACCTCCAACTACGCAGCCAATAATGCAACCTACTGCACCTCCAGTTACACCACAAACCACTGTGGTTTCGGTACCTACATTATCATCAATGTCATCAACAATTCCAGTTTGGGTAAAAGGTATTTTCAATTATTATGGACAAGGGAAAATATCAGACAATGAATTGATTGGTGCAATTAATTTTCTAGTCCAACAAGGAATTGTTAAACTAAAGTAGGACTATATTATGTAGAACTTGTAAGACTTTATTTTGTGATCCATTGTGAAATAATATTTAGTTTGGTCCACTCTATTTACTCTAGAAGAAATCTACGCCACTTTTTTAAACCATCATAGTACCGTACATATCAGTTGTTAATGTTGAAGTGTCCTGATTGTGAGAGTGATTTAATGGAATTCGATCTTGGTTCAGGCATACATCATTGTGCTAATCCTCATTGTAAATTCCAATATTTTGATAAAAACACAGGCAAGAAGCACCGGAAAAATTAGGAAATGAAAACACATCACTTCAATAAAAAATTAGACACAAATGGATCCTAAATTAGAAAGCAAATTGGGTCTTTCCAGCCCGATCCATCTCTTTTTAAACTAGAAAAAATCTACGCCACTTTTTTAAACCCTGGTAGTACCGTACAAGTGAAGAATGAAAATTCTACATCTTGTTGTAATTGGAATTATTGCCGTTGGTGTCATATCTTTTTGGATATTTTATGAGTCAAGCTTGCAAATCTCAGACAAGGAAAAATTTTCCAAATCCATAGTAGAACAAGCTGTAAACCATACTCAACTTGCAAAATTATTTGGCATTGACAATATGAATAGTAGCGATAGTACGAATAATGGAGATAGTGTAGATTTGTACGACTGGAGCAAAGACGGCAAATTTATCATAGCAGGATTTCACATATCTCACAAGAATTATCTTGTATCAATTGATCCTAGTGGAACTATGCTTGAAAAATTAAACATTGGTCAATTGGAGGGATTCTATCCAGCAAGAATATCTCCTTCAGGTAATTATGTGCTATTTTCAGGAGTGAAACTTAATGCTCAAGGTGCAGTACAAAACTTGTATCTGTATGACATGGCTGCAAAAACCATGAAGCAATTGACAAATAACACAGAATATGATTCAGGTTCTCACAGTACTCAGATTCAAGATTATGGATGGACACCCGATGGTAACATAATTTATAATGAAGAGAACGCTTTTCCAGTACCAACTCCAAACGGTTCATTATCTTTTTCATTGTGGAAAACAGACATGACTGGAAAAAAATTAGGTCAGTTGTGTTATTCGATATATTACTATGAAAACCCCAATTTCACAAGTACTACTAACAATTGCAGTTTTGCTGAAATGAGTATCAGTCCAGATGGAAAAGAAATTTCATTTGCAGACAATCCCAATATAGGAATCTTCCACATGGACACAAATCAGACCACTACAGTTGCCAATTTTTCTAATGATTTTGGTGCAACAACCAAATGGATTCCTAACAGTTCGGCAATAGTTTACGATGAATCTACTGATGAATATGCCCATGGATGGAAGCTTGGCATAATGTCAATGGATGGTTCTTTTAATAAAATTATATATTCAACTGGTTGGGGTAACGGTTTTCCAGTTGTAAGCTCGAATGGAAAATACATCATGTTTGCAAATACTGACAATGATATTATGCGGATTAGGTTTGGATGAAAACTCTACATCTTGGAATAATTGTTGGAATTGTTATAATTGGTTCTGGTACTGATACTTCTTTTGGTCAATATCCAGAATATATGCCTCATGCAATGATATCATTATACACAGACAAACAAAATTATGGATACAGTGATACAGTCATAATTTCAGGTGACATAGACAAAAATGACTTTAAATCCTTATCTTGGCTTGATATTGAAATCCGTGATCCAAATGGAGTAGTTTACAAAAATGATGTAATTCCAGTTAACAGCACGGGACATTATACATACAAGCTTAAAATTTTACAGAACTTTACAAGCGGCCAATATCTGATCAGAGTGTCAAATCCATCTTATCATGAAGTAGATCTGGGAAATTCATTTTATGTAAACCTAGAAAATCAAGTCATGGCTAAAAATGATCTTGGAGATGGGAATATTTTCAACATACAAGCATCAGACTTTGGTTTGCCAGGCGATACAATAGAAATTAATGGAAACTTGGTGACAAAGGATTCTATCAAAATAATGTTACACGATCCTGATGGAATTACAAGGTATTCTACAACAACTTTTGCAGACAGAAATGGAGAGTTTACCTCACAACTGAAAGTTCCAAATGATGCTGTCTCTGGACTGTGGAAGATTGTAGGAAACAGCGGCATTTACCATCGGGAATTAAATTTCACAGTAAGTGGGTACTCATCACTTCAGACTTGCTATGGATTCCATTGCACTCAATCAAACTCAACAGGAATAACTACAACATGGCCTAATATGCATGGAAATAATTCAGGTACGTTACAATCGCCATTAAAACAATTCAAATCAGGAATCAAGGCAGAAGATGTGAAATGCGGTTCTAATCTTCATTTGATCATCAAAGCAGAAGATAATTCTCCTGCCTGTGTAAAACCGCAAACAGCACAAAAACTTGTTGAGCGTGGATGGGGATGGGCAATGCAAACAATGGATTCCCTTAAACCATTGCTACCAAACAGAATCATGGGCTTGGAAAATGATACAGGGATAGTTACTTTGCGAAATCAAACATATTATTTTGAAACACCAAGATATACCGATGCTGCTTTCATTATTCCCGTACAAATTTCGTTTCATGATGTGGTCTTTACATTGTTTCCATCAGGATTCAAAGGAGGACTGCCAACTGATTTTGGAGGAGTAGCAACTAATGGTTGTGACGGCAGCTACTTTTGGACCGATGCCAAGTTTCCCGATGGTATTCATGAATTGTTACATCTCTTTGCTATTACAACCATGAGCCAACACTGTCAAGTGCTTCCAGCACCAACCGATTTCAGTACTCATGCAAATCCGCAGGCAGGTTTGACATGGTATAATGGAAAAATGAAATTACTAGTCAGTACAAACAATCCTAAACTTACACACATGAACATCAAAGTTTTTAGCTCGTATACTCCTAGCTCTTTGGCAGATCATTTCCTTGTTGGCAATCTATATTCTACTACAGAACCAATACAGAATGGCAACATAACCATAACAGTAAACGGATCAGTAATGGGCACGACTCTAACTTATCCAAACGGATGCTTCCAATTCAACAACTGGAATGACAGCAAATTGGCAGATCAAATAAACAAATCAAAGTCTCTTGGAATGTCTTCAATGGAGTTAAACTTTCAAACACAGTATCTTGGTGACAGTGATCACAATCCTGCAAATGCATCTGCAATATCATATCTCAACTTTTATGCAGTTCCACTTGCTCCTGCCCAGTATGACACAGAAGTCTACCCTTCAAATCAAATCAATGTAACACAGGGAGATTCTGCCCAATTTCATATTACTGTCAAGCCATTTTCCAAATACTGGGAGGTAGGACACATGAAATTGAATCTTCAACGCATGCCATGCGGTCTTTCTTATCACATATCGCCTGTAGACAAAAATGATTCAGTATTGGTAAACAATACGGCTAGTTTTGATGTGGTCATGAATTCGACAAGTTATACACCATCAGGAAAATATTGGATATCTATAGATCAAGACCTGTCTGGAATTAATGAACCAAACATTGACAGTAACGTTGGAGCATTCTTTCTGAATGTATTAAAAAAATGAGTTGATAGAAAATGAAAACTCTACACTATTCCATAATTACAATCTTGATGATAGGAATTAGTCTCTTTATCGGAGAAAATGCGTATGGATGTCTTGGTAATTGTCCGCCTATAACACCACCACCTCACTATGCTTCAACTCCAATTACAGTCCACACAAATCTTGAAAACTATTCTACTGGAGACAATATTGTAATTACAGGTCATGTTTTTAATCAAACCAAAAATACGCCGTTGATAATCAAGATCTTTGATCCCATACGCCAATTCCAATTTGACAAGAATATTCCTGTTTCATTAAATGGAAATTATACTTGGACACTCTCAACAGTTGACTTTGGGTCATTTTACACTTCAGGCGATTATACGGTATTAGCTCAGTACGGTCATGTCTATACAATTACTCACTTCAATCTTAATTCTACCTTGACTCAATACCTTTACTCACAAAGTCCATTATGGCAATTCAAGAATGGTATGTCAGCCCAAGATGTGCACTGCCATGCTGATCTTATCTTGATTCTTAAAAAAGAAAACTTTACTCCGGCTTGCGTACATATACTTACTGCAACCAAGCTTATTCTTAGTGGCTGGGCTATAGCACATCTTCCAGAGCCTTTTATTGAAAAATTTGCAATAACTGGATTGCAACAAAACTATACAATTGGTCAGCCAATTAATGCCACAGTAACTTATGCTGGATATTATTGGTATGCAGAGCCTGAAGTAAAAATCTTGGATGCAAACGGCACTCAAATCTGGTATAACTGTGCATATTGTTATGCCCGTACAGAAGCTGCACGGTCTCCTTCGTCTGATACTTTCACCTACATTGTGACAGATTATAGCAATAACAAGCTACCAATGATCAACAAGACAGGCACTTACACAATGGTTGCATCACTTGACAATAAAGCAGCAAGTGCAGAGTTTACTGTAGTAAAACCAATGATGCTACCTGATTCATTTGAACCATGCGATACTCCTTATCCACAATCAGATACGGGCGTTGCAGTACTATACATGCCTGCAAATTCAATTGGAAAAATTTGTGTAAGGTATCACAATCTAAATGATATTCCTGAAAAGATATTTGGAATCAGCATATATGATCCAAATAATTCCAATCAAAATGTAACAGGTGTTACAACTTGGAGTGATTCTACAAGTAATACAATTCCAAAAGGAAATTCGACTATGGTTTATTGGGTAAAAACAGGAAATCAAACCGGAATCTATGCAATGGAACTATTCTGTACAGGAACGCCTTTTGCTATAGGATATGACAATAATTCCAAAATAGTTTCAAGCGATCTTCCTTGGCTTCGTGGAACAATTTTTTGTCCAGCACAAACATATGAGTTTCATATTGATAGTCTGACTGGAATTGGTGTCAAATACATTCCTTATCCTTGAGTAATAAAATGAAAATCCTTCGCCACTTTTTTAAACCATGCTAGTACCGTACAAATAAGAGAATGAAAATTCTACTATTATCACTAGCTACACTTGCAGGAATCGTTTCGATATTGTTTGCAAGTTCTTATGTTGTATTTGCCACTGCAGAGTCAACATCAATTTTGGATTCGAGCATACCGCCAATTATATTGACACAGGTTGAATTATGGGGACCGTCCTCATTTCACATCGATGGCATAAAAGCATGTGAATATAATGAAACATCCCTAGGTCCATGGGCAGTTGGCTGGGTGGAGATACACAATACACAAAATGATTCCATCACAATAAATGATGTTGATCTAAAAGGCAAGGGATGGGAAGAAGGGCAATTTCCTATGACAATTGGACCACAGGAATATTGCTACATTGTAACACAAAACCAACTCAGTACACGCATAGGAGTAGGTGGCTCATTAGGCAACGGGCCTCCTCCGCACGATAACGCTACAACAACAATATCATATTCTATTCAATCTTTTGACAAAAAAATGAACTATACAGATTCAACACCACCACTAAGTGATGATATTGGAGATACCAAAACTTGGCAACTAGTTGACAGTAACTGGATCTTCCAGGATGCTGATTTCAAACAGGAATTCTCTACAAAAATAGTCATGTTGCCACCATTGAAACAATTCAGGTCAGGAATCAGTACAAATGATATTGTATGCAAAGAAGGACTGTATCTTGCAATTAAATCTAATAACCAAGAACCTGTCTGTCTTAAGGCTGGAACAATTTCAAAACTTGCATCAAGAGGATTTCTATATGGAATTAATGCAAATGAGACAACCAATACCACAATATTGATACCGCCAGGATCTGAAGATCCATCCTCAAACAAGACATACAGCCCAGATGTTGCAACAGTTGTACTCGGAGTAAACAATACTGTAACTTGGGTAAACCAAGCAGAAGCTGCAAATTCAATTGCTCCAGACATGCCACTACAACAAGACGGGAAATTATTTGATAGTAATGGCGTGATAAAACCTGGTGGTTCGTACCAATTTACATTTACAGAACCTGGGACATTTGCATATCATGGAGAGCCACATCCATGGCAGAAAGGAACAATCATTGTTTTACCATACTCTAACAGCACTGACATACTTGCTAAAACTTACAGCTTGAAACAAGTCCATTACTATGACAGTTCCAATCTTCATCCAAAGATTTCGTTGTATGATTATTCGTATGACGGTATAGGTAAAGACGGTCTAGTATCAATTGACAACCAGACCTTTTATCAAACTACACTAGACAATGACATTTACAAATTGAAAGGAGTATCCGTACAATTTCATAATGTTACATTTTCATTTCCTGAAGGAACTCTGATTACACCTGGGGGTGCTTTTGTAAATCTTGATGTAAAATTCCAAGATGATTCTGAAGAGATCTATGGTGGAACAATGTCAAGTCCAGATGGTTCAAGTATTATGGTGGGAGGAATTTCAATTCCTACACAATATGGTCCTCATGTAACTACAAACTCTATTACGGTTCTTGGTAACCACACAATGCCACAGGCAGGTCTTACGATATATCACGACAAAATAAAATTACTTGTAAGTGCTGATGATAAAATGCCAACTGAAAATAATTCCCAGGTAAACAAGATACTCGGAATTATTCCATCATGTGTATCAACTATACCTCATCAATATGCAATAGCAGGACCTCCAGGAGACCCAATCTGTCCTTATGCAAATTTTGCAGCCTCTGATAAAATTCTTAATGCCACGGGATTTTATGGCATTTACAACTATTCATCGTATCCTGGAACGCTGAATTATGTGTTAGAACCAGGCCATAACGGTACCATTATGTTTCTAATTCACATGGGCATGATTCATCATAACGCTTCAACCGTTCCATATTTCAATCAAATCAACATCACAAACGATATTGTGTTTATGCATGATGCAGGAATGCATGATCATCCTGGTGTGGATGTTTTGGTTGAGCCTAAATCTCAGATGATTAGAGATGATGGTACCTCTGTTACTATGAGATTTTCTGTATCTAAGGATGCATTACCGGGGATTTACTGGGTGACTCTTCCTCCCGGTTTCTGTGTTGGCGGACAAATGATTATTCTTACAGTTGCTGATTGTGAAAAATAGGGAATGAAAACTCTACATCTTATCTTAATTATACTCATCTGTTTTTGTACTGTAGATTTTATAATCATTCAATCCGGCTTATTGGTACAATGTAGACCAAACCATGACGTCTATGGTGCTGAAAATCTTGCGGGATGTGAAGATACTTCTCACACTGTACAGATATTATTTGGATTTGCTGGCAGTATTGGAATTGCGTCACTAGTAGGAATCTTTGGCTTGATATCTAGAAAATCTAGTGTTATTCTTACATTATCAATTATTGGATTAGATGTGTTGTTTCTTGCAACATATCAAATCTTTATGATGACAAGTACCATGCCTCCTGGAATGATGCGACAGATTACAGTATCAGATATTGTTTTGATGGATTTTATCCGCAGCCCTCTATGGGCGTATCTATTTGCAGCCGCAATATTTAGCTCAGTTGTATGTCCTATTGTAATATTTAGAAAAAAGATTATGCGAACAAAATGAAAACTCTAGATCTTTCAATTGTTCTTTTCATCTTTGGTGGAATATCGCTAGCCGTGACATATGGATGCTTTCCAATTTTTGCATCGCATACAGGTCTGCCCGGTTTGCCATTGCCATTTGATTACTTTCGTGCTTTTTTTCTTGTATTACTGACAACATCTTTTTTTGTAATGGCAATTATATTCTTGATAAACTCACGCAGAAAAAATAAACTCTAAATCCATAAAAAAGAAAAAAGATAAATCTTTGTCTTGTATATACTAAACAGGAATTTTAATCGCGGACATTATTGTTTAAGATCCCCCCGGGCCCGCTTTATCTGTTAGACCGAGCCCTGCTCATTTTTGATGACAATCTTGCCATTTGGCAAAGTTCCAAGATACTGCCAGCCTTCTGTTACCAATTTTTCAAACTCGTCTTCTGTGACAACTCGTTGTTGAATTATTTTTTTGTCTTGTTCTGCATTGGTCTGGTAATCCAAAAACTCTTGACTCTTTCGAAATGCTTCTCGCATCTCATCCATCAGAATTTTTGGAAGAATGTTTTTGTTTGTTGTGTATTTTGCTTCGATTGATCCCGAGTGTCCCATAAAGAAGACACGAAAGTCATGTGCGATCTTTCCTCTTGATTCTGCAATCAGCAGTTGTGTGTCAAAGAAGGCTCGTAATACATACGGTCTCCACTTGAAACGAGGTCGCATTGTTTCTCTGACATCTCTTTCGATTACAGGAGTTGACAGAAATTTTCTTCCCTCGTTTTTTCCACGGAACCTTCTGTATTTTGAGAACGGTGCTATCACAGGACTTTCAGGACTGAGCACTTCACCATCAATTATTCTTTGATTGATGTATGCAAGTATTTTTTCTGCTCCGGTTTCTGTTATGAAACTAAAGTAACTATGTCCTGCCTTTGACAGATTTCTTCTCACAACAATCTTTGAAGGCTTTTCTGTAAACCTTGCAATCCCATACACGATCTCAAGTTCTGGCAGATCCTTTATCATCAGCCCGTCTGTTGCATCATGGTTTCCTAACACTTCTGGACGCAGTCCAGCTTTTCCCATTAATGCCATTATTGCACCAGATCTTAGATTTGCCCTGTTGAACAATTCTGCTAGTTCTGTCGCATCTGGGACTCGCTCGTCTGCAAGTGTAGGAGTTGCATCCACATTTGAGATCCTAATCTTTCGCTTGATCTCAATGTCAAAGTGGTGTAGCCATGATTTGACTGCGGTCATGACTGCCTTGATGTATTGAGGTGCATGCTTTTGCTTTTCCATTGTTGTGATATAGTCTTCAAGAAGGTCTGCCACTGCCCTTGGATCTTGCAGTCCCAACTCAATCAACTCTCTTGGAGTTATCTTGTTGTTCTCACAAAACCTTCCAAGTTTTCGCATTCTGACTTCTGCCGTTACTCCGCTGCTTCTTGCTAGATTGTCGTACCAGCGTCGTATGTCTTGGTTTGAAAGAAGGCTGTCTTTTTTTGTGATTCTGTTTTGTTTTGCAGATGTTGTTTGGATTTTTTCATATGTCAATTTTTTTCCCACATCAGACTGCACCATGCAGTCCTCATCTGCCATAGCAAGCGGTTTTGTAGTATTTACTCTTTCCATAAAATCACATGATCGAAAATTCAACAGGTTCAGTTTTTTCATGAATTGGTGTAATCTTCAGAGACCCATCTTCAAGCATGGTCATCCTCACCTTCTTTGTAGATCCTCTATTCGTGGTATTTTGCACAAAAATCTTAGGGATAGTCACGATATAGCTGAAATTCATGCGTGAAATTTTCCTTGTTCCCAAGTCTAATTCCTTGAATTTTTCTTGACCCATGCTATATTAGTATAAACGAAAATTGATATCCAAATTTGTAGACAAGTTTCCATGACAGAATGGCATACCATCAGTTCCAGATTCTCACCTGAAGAAAAACGAATTTTGGATACATTACATCAAGCATATGGCATGAACTACAATCAGTCTCTCAAAACAGGGATTGAATTGCTTGGTAGGATAATTGCAGGATCAGAACTGTATCTCATGTCAGACAGCAAGATTCTTAAAAAAATAAAAAGAATTACTAAAAAATACAACCGACTCAGGGATGCTGAAATTAATCAAGTCTTGAAAGAATTTCCAAAGAAGCAACAAGAATCTGAATATGAAAAATTATTTGCGGATAGAAATAAGATATTTTCACAGTTTGACAATGTATTTGTTAAAAATAGGAAAAAGGGAAGAAAAAAACTTCCTAGAAAGAAGGGAAGACCAAGTACAAGGCTCTAAGGATCAATACTGTAGTCATAATCTGTCTTTATTATTTGCAAAAATACAGAAAATCTGATAGCTCAGTGATGGCTCAATGGAGTATGTAATTTCAATAGCAAAAAGATACAATCATGCAAGGACTCACTATAGAGATCCCCGTAATCGTGGGATAAAAGGTGCAAAACCTGTACTTGGAATCTATGTGATAAATGGGGATGGTAAACTGCGGTTTAGAAAAATATCAGTTCCTTCAACGTGGAATGGTACTACTCATCATAGGATTTACCGTTCAGATAATTGGGCATGCCTTACAATCTTTTAATCAATAATCCAAACCTAGTAAAAATTAAAGCAGATCTTGTAACGAGTCTTACAGGATGCGGTCTCATAATCTGAATATTAGTTTCAAATCTGTGAATTACTTCTTCTGACCTATAGAACTCATGTCATCTATCCAGAGAAATCTTGGGTCATTTGCAGTGCTAAAAGAAGATGGTGTTGTTTTAAAATCTGTCACTAGATTTCCCTTAAAGAACAGTTGTATTGGATTTCCTGCATGCTTGTATATTTCAGCGCTTACCTTTGTTTGAGTCTTATCGAGAACAGCTTTTCCTGTTATCCATAAGCTTATGAATATCTCCTCATCGTATCCCTTCCAACCTCCCATTATGCTCAAACACATTTCATTTTGTGCTTCAGATTTATCATAATTATCATCTCCGGGTTCCTTGACCGCCTCAAAATATCTGAAAGGGAAAAACGATGAATTCCACGTGTCGGGAATATCTATTCGTGTTTCGCCTTGCATCTCTATTGCTGACCATCCCGTACTGTATGGAAGAATTCTGGGGTCTATCTGATTTGTAAAAGCATCGGTGTCAAGAGAGAAGATCGATTTCGTTGCCATACTGTGATATTGTAAGCAGTGTAGAAATTGTTTTCGGATAGTAGATCTTTCTCAATTTGCATTTCAATTATTATCTTGGATCATTATGAGGAACCGATCCGATCGTAATATTCATCAGATACTCCATTCGTAAATCGTTCAAACTCTTCCACTAATTGATATTTCTTTTATACGTGGAGTTGTTATGTGAATAGTGGTAATTGTAGTAGCAACTGATCAACATCTTGGATATGATCGTTCTAATGCTGATGATTTTTCTCATTTTCTAAATACCCTTTCAAAAAGAAATGATGTTACGGACTTTGTTCTTCTAGGTGATTTTATTGACATGTGGAGAAGGGATGTTTCAGGCCTATTTTTAGAATTCAAGGATGTACTTCAACAAGTGCTTGATCTACGTTCAACAATGCACGTATACTGTATTGCAGGAAATCATGATTACCATCTACTAAAATTCTCTTTAGATGAAAATCCTTACAAAAAATGCTATCCGATACAATTTTTAGATAAACTAGATCTACCATTAGATAACCCGAAATATTTATTCAGACATGGCTGGGAGTTTGATCCTTTACAACATCCTGAACTAATGGATATACTCTGCTACAATCTCTCTGATACTAATGGCAAATTAAGATCAGAAGTATGGGACGCACTAACAAAATCCATCAAAAATGAGGTAATTGGAGAAGTGGAAAAAATCTTTGGTAAAGTAACTGGAAAGGACAATTACTTGGAAACAATCTTCATGCCACCAAGAGACAGGCTAAAAACAACTTCTGATCTAGTAGAAAATAATGCTTGTAAATATGAAAAAAATGTTGGTCAAATCTTAGTTTTTGGTCATACACATAGACCATTTGTTAATACTGATTGTAACGTAGTTAATGCTGGTTCTTGGGTGAGTGATGCAGAAATTTCTAACACATATGTTGAACTTGATGGCAATAAAATTCGCTTAATGCAGTATAATGATGGAAATCCTATAGAAATAACAACAAAGCAAAGATGTCCAAACTAAATTATGTAGATTTTGATAAAATATAAAATTAGGAAAAGGAGTTTTGTAGCTACTCCAAATTAGCTTACATTTTCTGTCAAGTTTTACTCACAAAATGTCCCGGACTCGCACTGACTGTCAGCAAGAGAATGAAATAAAGAAAATTAATACAATGAGAAAATTATGCGTTTTTAAATGAATGAATTCATAATTCTGGTTTGGTATCCATTAGTTACAATTACATTTTGAGATGTGCCTGGACTAAACCATGAGCCAGGGCAAGTTACAGGAATAACTGATGTGAAATCTGTAACAAGTTTGTTATTCCATGATACAGTTATTGGCGCTCCTCCTGATTTTAAAATCTCTGCTTTAACTTGAACATTAGGATCTTCATTTAGAGCGTCTGCCCCATCAATCCTGAGATTGATTATGACTTCCGCATCATAAAGCCCATCAATATCTTTTCCATTTGATCTTCTTGCCCATCCACACCACAAGCTAACCTCTTTTTCATTATCTTTTATGTCATCAACTGGTTTGTCAGTTACTTCAAAGTAGTTGAAAGGAATTATATCTGGAATTATCACCGTATTGCCATCGTAGGTTTCTGATATGGACCAACCCGTGATAAACTGAAGGAATCTTTTATCAACTCTTGCTAGGTCTGCACTTGAAAAATTTGGCTTTGATATTGTAAAGTTCATGTTTTATCATCGTAGATAGTTATTATTGGATTATCTTTTTTGGAAAAAAATTCTCGTTTAACTGCTGTACTTGTGAATCTGAGTAAGGAAATGTACCTCCACCGCTAGGCAGATTTAGTACAACTTTGGTAATCCTTGGAAGAACTGACGAATCAGAATGTACGTATATTGTAATGCCCTCATCCTGGATTGTTGCTAATGGAAAATTGATGTCTATAATATTGGTACCAGAACCTGCTGTTCCATGACCTAAGTTGTCCGATGCTTCATTTGTACCACGTAATACTTTTTCAATTGAAATATTGCAATTGAATTCTAGATGTACTCCGTTAAAGGGATTGCCCCACCAAGTAATTGTGAAGTAAAAATCATACGGTCTTACTGGATCTGACATATGATATTGTGTACTGGACACTTGATTAAAAATATGATCATTAGTACAAATGATCACAAAATCATCTTTATAAATAAGAAAATTATATTACGAACATTGTTAAGTAATAAAAAATTATTTTTTTCTTTGATTTTTTTAGTTATTGCGCCGACATTTGTTTTTGCGACCAATGAGAATCAATCTAATAACCAGACTAGTGTTAATGCTGTACATTTAACATTTGTATCCACTAATGATAATGCAACATCAAATACCGCGATAATTCACAAGTACAACCAACTTGAAATTGTTCAGGCATTCTTTATTTCAGCACTAATAGAAGTAGCGATAATCATTCTAGTCTATAGGATCGTGAGACATAAAAAATCGGTAGATAATAAATGGGCTTTTTGGAATATCATACGAGATGAATCTTGGTATCCTAGTCTTTCACTATTTCAATTCTTCTTATGGACAATTGTCATAATTTTCTCATTCCTATTCTTGTCATTTATTCGGATAGAGGGGGGGAATTTCCAACCTCTTAGTATACAAGATCCAAATCTTCTATATTTGATGGGAATTAGTATCGCCAGTCCAATTGTAAGCGGAGGCCTTTCATCAATTAAATATAAAACTGTTCAACGAGGCGTTGCTCCTGAATCATTGCCCAAATATTCAACCATGCTTGAAGAAAATAATGCCCCCTCAGTAACTCGATTTCAAATGTTTGCTTGGACCATTATAGGAATTATTGCATACTTGGTAATCCTGTTCTCTGAAATTCCTACTCCTGGAGTTGTTTATAATATTGGTTCACTTGTATTGCCATCGATTTCTCCTATTCTGGTAGTATTGATGGGACTAAGTCAATCTGCATATGTTGGTGGTAAGGCTGTAGCTCAAGTATCAAAAGGTAGCATATTGCCAGATTCAGGTAAAGCTGGTACTCCAATTACTATCTATGGGGGTGATTTTCTTCCAAATATGAACAATCAGAATAAAGTAACATTTGTTGATCAAAAAGGCGTATCATTTGATGGTGAAAACCCCAACTGGACTAATACTTTAGTGTCACTAAAGATTCCTGCTAATATTCCTCCTGCGGAATATGATGTATTGGTAATAACAAGCACCAACATAATTAATGTTGGAAAATTTATCGTGTCTGGTTCTACGCCCTGAGTGAAACAAACTTGAGATATGTGTTTGGATTATCAGATGTGTTATACATAATACAAAATCTTTGTGTTACATTTTACTAAATAAAAAATTAAGGAAAGGAGTTTTGTAATGAGTCTTACAGGGCTAGAATTTTTGATCTCAGGTAGTTTGAGTGTTATCAGACAAACTTCTGGTTTATTGTCCGGTATCTTATTTGAATAATTGTGCAACTGAAATGTGATTTCCATGTAAGTAATTCTGACTGTGATAAATGCCTAAATATGATGTCCTGCATACTTTTTTCAATTCTTGGCAAATAATAAGAAAATTTTACTAATTGACGATAACGTTTCCATAACTGATATGATATCAAAATATTTGACATTCAAAAATTATGATTGCACTACCTGCAATGATGGCAGAAATGGCCTTACCCTTATTGAACAAGGAAAATTTGATATTATTTTGCTTGATCTGGCAATGCCTGATTTTACAGGTATTGATATAATAGATCATTTGTACAAAAGTGGAAAGATAAAAGAACAAAAAATAATCTTGTTTACTGCATCATCTGTTACTGATGCTGCAATCGAGGATCTTATCCAAAAGGGTGCACATTCTTGTATTAAAAAACCAGTTCATCTACAGACTCTCGTACAAATATTAGGAGATTGAATACAGATTAATTTCATCAACAAAGATAAATGTGAAAATGAATCGTCATGTGAACTACCTCTGGAAGTGTTTTCAGAGTAAATAGGTAAAAGTTGAGCACCACATTACAAATTAAAGGAATTTTACTATTGCTTACTGTCACTTCAATAGTATTGTTGGTCTCTATTGTATTATATTCGCAGGAACAGATCAGACAAGCCACATCTGCTGTCTCAGAAGAAAGGAAAATTATTCTTGATCAAATCTCTAGTCGATTGGAATTAAAATTCCATGACGCAATTACGGTTTTGCAAATTGCCAGTAAAAATGATCACATTACAAGTCAGCCTTCTACGTCACTTGTAGATGACAAATTACACGGTATACCAACAAATGTTGATGTTGACAGGAGAAAAGTAATGCATGACGTTTTTGAGACATATGGAATATTTCAAAACATGCTCTTCTTGCTTCCAAGCGGTGATGTGTATATCAACGAGCCGTTTGCTTTTCAACAAAACATGACAGCATCAAATTTTGCATTTAGAGATTGGTACAAGGATGTCATATCATCACACAATCCTGTTGTAAGTCAAGTTGTTGTTTCAAAATCAAGCGGTAAACCAAACGTTGTAATTGCAGTACCTGTTTTTTCTCAAAACGGAACACTTCAAGGAGTTTTAACTGGATCACTAAGTCTTGATAAGATACAACAACGCTTAGACCAATTCAAATCTTATTCAAATGAGAGAATACTGATCGCAGATAATGTAGGCACTGTTGCGGCAGACTCTGGTGGGACTCTGAAGGGTCAGAAAGCATCTGTTGATACGGAAGCAATTCAAAAGGCACTTTCTGGTGAGACTGGAACGATTACATCTACAATAAATGGCACGGAGATGTTTGTGGCATATCATCCAGTAAAAATTGGTCAAACTACGTGGGCAATAATTTCTATGCAATCCCATGATGAGGTGTTCCATTCCATCAACGTTACTATTGCAGAATCATACGCATTTGCGATTTTAATTGCATCAGTGACATCCATATCGGGCTATTTTCTGTATAATGCATTCAAAACACGGGTCAAGCTTTCACAGGAACTTGAAAAATCAAATATATCATTGCAAGTTCAATCCCAAAAGTTACGGGATGCTGACAGAGCAAAAGAAGAATTTTCCACAATGGTGTCTCATGAACTGAAAACACCCTTAGTTACAATTAGTGGATACGCTGAGATGCTCAGAGAAGGCGTTCTAGGTTCACTAAATGATGAACAGATTAAGGCAATTGAGAACATTAGCATGGAATCTGTCAAACTAGGGAGATTGATCGGTGACATCATGGATTCCCAGAAATTAGATTTGGAAAGAATGAAGTTCTACAAAAAAGAATTCAAGGTTGATGAATTCATGGATGAACAAATTCAAATCCACTCCAAATTGATGACTGATAAAAAAATTCGTTTTATCAATTCTACTACAGAAAAATTTTCCATGA
>JAGWGA010000028.1 GCA_028867675.1 Nitrososphaerota archaeon
CAATCCCAGTTGCACCTAAAGGATGTCCTGCACCAATCAGCCCTCCTCTTGGATTTATTTTTTTGTTGTTTGTAGTATAAAGATCTCTAACGAATTTTGAACCTTGACCTTTTTGGCAAAATCCCATATCTTCTAATTCGATTATTTCACATGCACTAAATGCATCATGAAGTTCTACGACATCTACATCATTTGCTGTTTTACCAGACATTTGATAAGCATTGTTGACTGCAATTTTTGTTGATTCCATTGATACCAAATCACTATTCTTTGTAAAACTTGCAGAGATTGTTTTCTGACCTATTCCTGTAATCCATATCGGGTTATCTGTATATTGTCTTACTTTATCTTCAGAACAAACTAGAACTGATGCAGCTCCATCACATGGCATGGAACAATCAAGTAGACGAATATTTTCAGTTAATTTTTTTGAATTCATTATGTCCTCTACTGAAAATGCTTTTTCAAAATATGCGTATGGATTATCAAGTGCATTTTTATGATTTTTGGCAGAGACGTATGCCAGATCTTCAAGACTTGTACCATATTTTCTCATGTAAGAACTCGTAAACATAGATGCCCAGAAAATAGGATGTTTGTATTCTCCTCTTGACATATCCCAATTTAGAACAAGACCTGGACTGTCGGTTTTCTCTACACCAACAACAAGTGCAGTATCAGCAAGCCCAGAGGATATGTGGGCATATGCAGATATCAATGCGTTTGTTCCCGAATTGCACAGACTTTCCACAGAATGGGATATTTTGGGTTGGATTCCAGATAACTCAGATATTATATTTGCCAGATAATTTTTATTTGCATTTGTAGATGTGAGTACAACATCAATATCTTTTTGTTCTAAATTTCTGGTATTTTCAAATATTTTTCTAACGGATGACAACATTAACGAGTCTATTGGTTTGTCAGTTTTATCGAATTTAGTGAGCCCCTCAGCAACAATCGCGATTCTTTTCATTTCACATCACTTGAAAGTGTTTTAAGAAGCAATTCAAAGGATTCAGACACGTTGCCAACAGGATTGAATTGAAGTATTGGTAAATCAACCCCAGCTTCAACAAATTGTGGTATTTTTTTTCTAATATCCTCAGGAGTTCCACATATTGATAAAGAGTTCACCATTTCATCAGTTACAAGAGTATAGTTGTCTTTCAAACCGTTTTTTTTGTATTGATCAAATATTGCCATAACTTCATTTTTAAATCCATTAATGGCCAAAAATTCCCTGTAAATCTTCCCTACTGAAACATAAAATGCTATGGTCTTTTTGCTACGAGATATGGCTTTTTCAGAGTCTTCTGAAACACATGTGATTAATTGACAAGCAACATCAATTTTTTTTCTGGATTGCATTTTTTGAATAGTCTTTTTTAATTCGGGCAATGGTCTTAGATAAAAAATTGCCCCATTGGCAATCTCCCAAGTAAGATCCACCATTTTTTGATTTATTGCAGCAAGATAGATGGGAATTTCTTTTCTAGGGGGTCGTATTAAAAGATCAAAATCCTTCAGGTGGAAAAATTTTCCGTCATACGAAACCTTCTCACCGGAAAGAATAAGACGAATGATATCGACATATTCCCGCATTCTCTGAAGAGGATTCTTAAACTCCAAACCATGCCAGTCTTCAACAATGGGTCTACTACTTGTACCCAATCCCAAGATGAATCTCCCATCAGATATGGTATCAAGAGTGGCAGCAGACATTGAAATCATAGCCGGACTACGAGAATAGATGTTAATTATTGAAGAACCCAACCGTGGTTTTTTTGCTATGCTAGATATATTTGATAAAATGGAACAACAGTCCATGCCCCATGTCTCGGGGATCCAAATAGAATCTGCAGAGAAATTGTTTAATGCTTTTGCACAGTCAAATACATCTTGAGCAGTCAAAATTGAACCTAGACTAAATCCAAGTCTCATGTCATTCACTTTGTTGACAGAAATTTTTCATAATGAGAAGATAACATTAGAGATTCACATTCTTCCATATCTTTATAAGAATCAACAGATTTCCAAAAAATATTTGAATACTTTACGGCATTTAATTGTCCCTTCTTTGCCAGAATTGGGAATGTCGTATTTTCCAAATTTCCATATTTAGGAAGTTGTTTTACTATGTCTTTTTTTAAATAATAAATTCCAGCATTCATCCAATAATTAAAAACTTCAGGTTTTTCTTCAAATCTCTCAACTTTTTGATCATCAAGATGTACTATTCCAAACGTAGTTCTAAGCGGTATAACCGCAACAGAGTTTGTATGCATTGTTAATTTTCTTAAATCAATATTTGTTAGAACATCCCCATTTACAACAAAAAAGTTTTCAGTATCAATATACCTACTTGCCTTTTTAATGGCACCTGCTGTCCCAAGAGGTTTATTCTCAATCGAATATTCTAGTTTAACTCCAAGATTCTTGCCTTCTAGATGTTTTTTTACTTGTTCTGCTCGGTACCCTGCACACACTACAATATCTTTTATTCCGAATTTTTTGATATACCGTATCTGCCATTCAATAATTGGATAATTACAAATTGGAATAAGTGGTTTTGGTAGATAATCTGTTAAAGGTTTAAGTCGTTTACCGAATCCTCCAGAAAGAAGTACTGCCTTCATACAGGTAGAATTAAAAGATTTGAATTAAAAGATTTGGAAAAATATTGGCATATTCTTGAAATTTAAGAGTCTATGTTTTTGGTTTTTTCAGTCAGGTAGTAATGCAATTCAGTATAACATTCTATACAATATTCTTGTTCTTCAGTATGCTCACAATTGAGAGTCTTGTTAGAATTACTATCACATTTTACGCAGATGGTCATTAGGCGGCAATATTTTTTTTAGATCTAAAAATCTTGATAACCCCAAGAGCTGCAATTGCAATACCTATTCCAACAACGCCTCCAAATTCACCTTTTTCTGCGGAGGGAATGTTATTGTTTGGCAATGTAAGAATTATCCCAACACCAATTACCATTAATGCGCCTCCAATTATGATCAACATTCCTAGAATTTTTGACGATTCCTTACGAGTAATAAAAAATGAAATTATAAGCAAAATTGCAGGAATTAAACCAAATATCATACCCCTAGACTTGGCATCCATGTGTAAAATAGCAGTATTTTGCGACCCAAGGTTTTCATTTATGGTCACGATGGCATCTACACCGTAGATGGAAAGTAAGATTATCGAAATAATGGAAAGTACTATGGCTACTTTAAGGACCATATTGAGATTTCACTCGGTCATTTAATAAATCTTGAATTATTTAATCGATCGGGATATATTAGGAGTACAATTACTTGCATTACATTACTTTAATAAAATTAAAAATCAGGTCTCCAAAAATGAGTTGAATTGCAAAGCCTCCAAAAATGTAGATCACATATGGAATACCTGGAGTGACCCAGGTATCAGGTAAGGAACAAAACTCTGCACTATCTGCATTTTTTAGTCCAAAATCCAGCTTTTTTGTATTTCCAACTCGTGTTTCTATTGAAAAACTAAATCGGGGATTTTTTGAGCGATGGCCTATGAACACAGCAATAATTTTGTTCTTTCTAGTTTCAGTTTCAAAATCTTTGAAAATATCTTCATGTCTAATTAATGAGAAAATATTTCGTAGTATATTGACAACTACTGGAATGATTGACAATACTATGGCATTAATCAAAGTTGTAAATGGATTTATTTGATATTCCGTAAATGTCACTCCTGGCGCAAGAGATGCTAAAACAATTAATGCAAATGCGTCTGCTCCACCAAAGAAACCAATACGCCATATCAATAGTGCAACAGGTGCGATAATTAGAAAAATTCCCATCGTTCTAAGAGAATCAAATATGTTTGTCGTCAGAAATAAAATAACAACAGATAATCCACCAAAAATTATCCATATTCTATCATCTATCTCTCTTTTTCTTACATCAGTATAAGATGCAATTCCGAGCATAATTATCGCTAAGATAATTCTAACACTGTTTATATCAAACAACATCAATATCTATCAATCCTGGATATGGATAAATTAAGACTTCTCAAATTTATTTACCGTTATACCTAATTATTTGGAGTTGTTTATGAATGGGTTGTTTATTGTATAATACAAATAAAACTACAAATGAAATTTTACGAATAAAACAAATTACTTTTAGTTACATCCAATGTAGAAAAGAATTGAAACATAAAATATCAAAAAACATATGAAAGAAAATTTACGTATAATTCCAGCAAATATGCATGTTATCCAATAAAAATTTAATCAGAATTTGTAAACGAATTGATGGGATTTGATATAGATCTGCATCTAATATTTTAACTTCCCCATCAATTCAATATTCAATAGTTTTCTATGCCTATTAGTGGATGTGTGTCTATTGTGTATGAACAGATTTTAAACAAATCATTCAGAATCATAATCAAACAAGTTGTGGTATGACAACGTGCGATTCACAAATTATTTGGATTGTTCATAGTGAAAATGAGTTTAAGTGTGATTTCTAAGAGGGGCTAGTTTGTTTAATTTATACAGACAACTGCTCATATCACTGAATCATTCTTACACCTGTATGATGAATCCAGCATCAGTAACAGAAAACTTGGGATGTTCAACAATTGTCAACTGCATTAGACAAACAGAGAATACTGGGGGAGCAATCTGCTTATATACTCATACCAATAGAAATCGATCTACAATGATCGCCCTTATAGGATACAGTTTCAATATAGAAAACCATTACATGCCTGATTTTAAACAAAAACATACCTTGTTTGACTATTCGATATCAAAAATCGATCAAAAGATCGCCAGTTTAGGGAGGAATTCATCTTGAATACCGAAGAAGATCTTTTCTCAACTCTGAAATATTTCGGCCTAGAAGGCGATGATGCTAAAATCTATCTTGGATTGCTTCGAACAGGTGAGGTCACAGTTGGAAGCTTGTCTTCAAAACTAGATGTTGATAGAGGGAAGACTTACAGAGCACTTACAAAATTACGAAACCTAGGATTAATTACAACAACTCTGTCAAACCCAACAATTTGTAAAGCAGTAAACCCAGAAGAAGCTTTCCAGGGAATCATACAGAAGAGACAAGACGAAATAACAACCATGGAGAAACTTTCAAAACAAGTTGTTGCAAATCTTGAAGATCTAAAACGCCCAACGCCAGACAATACCATGTCGTCATTTTCAATCATACAGGGCAGGTCAAACATTTATGCAAGAATTGGAAAATTAGTAAACGAAGCAAACGATGTTGTATATTTTGTAAGTACCGTTGAAGACATTATGAGAATGTATCATACAGCCATACCTGAAAAGATTAAAGAGTGCATCAAGAAAGGCGGAGAAGTCAGAATAATTACCGAAGTTGAAAACAAACAAGCAATTAGTCTGATACAAAAATTAGGTGCAACAGAAACAAGACTTGGTAAATTGCCATCTAAAGGAAGAATGGTTGCAGAAAAAGATAAACAGATTGTAATGTCTGGTTCAATGAAAGGAACAATGGATCTTAATGATGATGCAGATTCAATAGTACATACAAACTCTACAGAAATTGTAAACAATATTTTCAGTCTCTGTGAACACTTGTGGAAAAAATCAAAACCAATTGAAATGGTTTACCAATCTGCATAAGACTTTTCTCTAATTTACAAGTTTTATTAAGAATTAGGCATGTTTTGAACCTGAAATTCGTTCAGATTAATCATACACTATCTTATATTATATTTTATAGTGATTTTTATAGGATTGAGAACCATATTTCTAATTTTAATTGTACTGGCAAGCTTAAGCGTTATGAAATCTTATGCAGAAGAAGATAATAGTTTTGGAGTACGAATTATACCTCAGAAACTAATTGAAAATTCTAATGGCATACTTCAAGTCTATGCATTACATAATGATCATATTTTTCCCCAAAAAATTGAGAATATGATATTTTCTTCAACAGATTCATCGATATTGCAAGTAATTGGAATTGTTGATAGTAACAGTGATTTTATTACAAATATAAAAATTAAAACATCAAATCCAGGAACTGCAAAAATTGAATTGGGTGCACCAGGTTTTATTTCAAAAGAAGTTCCAATCACAGTTTATGGAAATACGAATAATCCTACTAAATTATTAGTAAAATCTCTACCTTCAACTTTTTCAATTAGAGGTTCACATGTAGGGTACTTTACAGTAGAGACTGCAAATAACGATGGAAATCCTGTAGCAACGAATAAAGACATAATGATTAATCTTGCAGTAGCAGATAGTAGAGTGTTAACACTATCAAATACACAGATCATTATCAAAGCAGGAGAATATTACAGTTCAAGTAAATTTGAGATAAACGAAGTTGGCACTACAGAAATATTTGCATCGTCAGATTCATTGGAATCTGCAAGTACCACCATTACAATCAATCAAGTATCTTCTCCATCCATCCAAATGTACATGTATCCAACAAAAATCAACAATTATGCTGCTTCAATATCTTACGTAATTGCACAATTAAGAGATTCTTCTGGCGTACTTTCACCTGCAAAAGAAGACATAACAATTCCTGTAAGTTTTGTTGATCCTAATGCAAATCTGACAAATTCCAGTCCAGTAATACCATATGTTGAAGCAAATGTGCCTATAACAATAAAGAAAGGTTCCTATTGGGGATACACCAATGTTGCTGTAAGAGTAGGAGCCAATGGTACATATGATGCAACAATTTCACCGCCAAATGGATACACTATTTCAGCACCAACTCAACTAACTACATCCACAACTTCTGTAACAAGTTCAACTACATCTACAACTGGATACACCAGTACTGCATCAATTCAATTGAATACGGTAACAACTAGGTTGTATGATGATAAATCTGCACGACTTGATATTTTACCAATACTAGCTACTGGAAAAGATGAATTAATAGGAATTTTACATTTGGAAGATACAAATGGAAATCCAATAATTGCAAGTCGTGATCTACAAATAGAAATTGATTCATCAGATCCGAGTGCCCTTACTGTTGATAAAGTCATTTTGAATAAAGGCTCTGGAGCAGTACCCGTATTTGGACAGGTTGGAACAAGCATTCCATCATCATTAACATTACACGTTGTTACTTATAATGATCAAACCGTGTCTCCCACAATATTGCTTCCATCTAGTAATTCCGTTACACTTTCAGTTGAGCCACTAGTATCAAAAATATTAAGCCATAGTAGTTTTCCAGTCTTAGCATATCTAAAAGATTCGTCGGGAGTCCCCACATATTTTACAAGCGATTCAAACCTCGAATCTTTGGCTAATGATTATTTTTCAATTCAAAAATCTGTCATAAATAAAGGCGATTCAATAATACTAACTAATGGAACGGTCATAAAAGATGGAACTTCAACCGTCAACCTTATTGCGGAAGACTATCAGTCATCCATGTCGCTACAAACGATAGGCACTTCATCAGAACAAGCATTGCTAGATTATTCTGAACCAGCATTACAGAATATTCCAAATACAATGATGGTTCAAATTTTAGATTCAAATTCAAATCCTGAATTTGTACAAAAAGATACAACCCTGAATTTAGTATCAAGCAACAAGACCATTTTAGCACTTCCTGAAAATATTACAATTTCAAGAGGACAATACTATACAACCTTTCCAGTTACTCCAAATGCAATAGGCACTGCTCAAGTATCCATAATTGCAGATGATTTACCACTATCCACCTATACTATACAGGTAGAAGATCTATCTCCAACATTAAGCATAGTTATGCCTAATTCTACATTACCTGGAGAGACATTCATTGCAACTGTAACCGCAGAAGACCATGGAGACCCCGTAAAGAATATGAAAATTCAATGGAAAGTAAATGGCGCTACGGTTCAAAATAGCGATAGTGTTACAAATCAAGACGGTATTGCAAATATTTCCCTAGTTCCAAATTCGGGATATGCGGTGACTCTTTATACCAACGCCTCAGGTTTAGGATATATTTCTGGACATATCAGTAAATCAATACCAATCAATAGTACCGGAATAGATACAAACAGTTCTAATACCAATGCCACAAGTATAGCAAAATCTAATTTATCACAATCTGGAATACAATCCATTTTGAAATTGTTCAAAGTTAATGGAATGGACACATTGCCAATAGTCGTACTAAGTACAATAGCAATAGGTGGAATATTAATCAAAAAGAATAGTTTGTTATCGGGCAAAAAAGCTCAGACTCGAACAAGAATATGACCACATAAAAATCCCTAGAACAATCAAAACATTCAATTTCAGAAACAATGTGTTGTTATAATTAAATCAAACACAAGTATGTTCAATGCGAACATACTAAAAATTATCATTTCAAAGTTTCAAAAGAATTCATGAAGCAAGTTCACATTACAAAGGATACTTTCATACACAGGAGCAAATAGAAATGAATAATAATTTCTTATCAGACTTTAGAAACAAATTCAATAGTAAGATAAAACTTCAAGATAAAAAAGAATCAATATTATTTTCTCCAGATACCCTAAGAAAGGATCTCAATCACTGTACAATAGAGGAAATTTTACCACATTTGATAGTTAATTCCTCAATGGCTACAATTGAAAGCAAAGAGAAGATGTGGGTGGCAACATCAATGTTAGTGAGATTTCTTTCATCATATACTAATAATCTTGTAGTCATGGAATCTGACAATCCTGTAGGAATGATTGGAAGTAAAGAAGTACTTCATGGACTATATGGTAATCCAAGCAATGATTTTTTCTCAGAACATACCGTAAATGAAACGATGAATCGTGGTCTTGACGTAACATCCCCAAAATCTCGGGTTTATGATTTGTTAAGGAAGATGAATTATCATGGCAGGGATTTTGCTTTGGTTCAAACAACTGATGGGGACTTTTCAACCATATCTGCAAGACGTCTGTTAGAGGTAGGAATACTTTGCGATACCAGACTCAAGGTTTCAGATATACCATCAAAGAAAATTGTTACTTTCCAAAAAGAAGATACACTTGGTTTTCTAATAAAGGAAATGCTTCAAAACAATATCGATGTGGTAGTTTTAGAACATACCCCATTATTTGTTACACCACAGATAATCTTTGAAAAAATAGTAGAATTAAACTATTTGGACGGTATTGATGGTTTTTTGGACTCAAAGATAAACTCATTGAATTTGAAGAGTGGGAAAATCATTTCAGACAACATCACAGTACCTGAAATGTGTAAAATTATGCTTGGTATGAAAAATGCGTTTGTCATGACTCAAGATAATGTACTAACACCATGGGATTTGATTACTACACTTGCATAGGAGTACGAAATTACAATGACACAGAGAATGAGCGATAAAGAATACTCCATAAAACAATTAAGAATTCAACTTGAACATTTAACAAATGATCTCAACAAAACCACTGAACATATTCAACTATTAGAAATTCAAGAAGAATCAAAGTTTATTCCTCAGGATTATGAACCTGAACAAGAAATTAGCGAATTATTGAAAAGACAAAACTCTATTTCACATGAGATCATAACAGTAAAAAAGAAAATTCAAAGACTAAGTGCGAAAACCATACTAAAGGCAGAATTGATAATATTGCCAGTTCTTATAATATTATTATTTTTTGTAGCAACAAACTATACACTTCAACCTCCAGAACAGAGCTCAATCATAAAAACACGATACCTGACAGAAAACCTCCAAGGGGGAATTTTAGATGATTACAAACATTGGAATATAATTAGCAATACCCCGTTAGTTGTAAATATAGAGAACAATGCTCAGATAAGTGATAAAAAAATTCAAGATATAGAATATGTTATTACATCAACAGATACAATCACAGAGGATAGTTCGTTACTATATCATTCAGATGCTGTAAGTAAGTCTCAGTTTTTTAAAGGATGGCAGGGAGCAATAGATACAATATTTGACACCAAATATTACGTTCCAGGTAAATTCAATGTAATCCAGTCTTCAAATGGTGAGGGCGACATAGTGATAACCTTGTCTACAATCAATGATGCGGATGGATATTTTGGAACTACAAGAACGATATTAGATGGCAATCAGATCCTAAAAGCATTCATTACAATCTATAATGCAGACAAGTTAACTGACAACCAAATAGAATCCATAGTAAGACATGAGTTTGGTCATGCATTGGGATTGCCTCATACAAATAATTCAGGTGATCTTATGCACGAAACCATAATGACAAATCATTCCTACATATCAGAGTGTGACATAAATTCACTCAAAAAATTATACAATGATGAAAAACCATCAGATGACTTTTGTAATAGTGGATAAGACACAAAAAAGTAATTTTATCAATGTATTTTTAACTAAAAAGTTCTTCCTTTTTGCAATTGACACAATACGTCAAAATATGCTTTAATTTGTGCATGTGAAGGATTGAGTTCTTTGATTGCAGCTATGTCGATGTTTAATTCTTCTAGTTTTTTATACATCTCTTTATCTTCTAATGTATCTATCAATGCTTGAAGTTCAAAAGGTTTTTTCATAATTTCCGTTATTTGTTTAAGACTAGAAACTGATTCAAAAAAAGTCTCTTGAACATATCCTGAAGCAAAGATTATTCTTTGCTTAGGATTTATTTTCAGAATTTCTTTTGCTGTTTCAAGTCCATTTTTAATTGGCATTTGATAATCCAAAATTACTGCATCAAAAGGAGATTCGGCATCACTAGGTTTCTTAAAATTTTCTGATTCTATACGATAAATCTTGACACATTCATCCCCATTTGAAGAAACTGTGACCTTGTGTCCTTTTTCTTCTAATGCATCTTTGTATTGATCCAAAAGGTCTTTTTCATCCTCAGCTATCAGAATGTGCATTAATAGAATACTGACATATTGCATATATCTGATTTTCCATAGTTTGTTCAGTCCAAACAAACACAAACTAATCTAAAAGTCTACATATCGTATTTCAGACCTGAGAACAGGCCTATCATTCCCATGTAGCCTTAGTTCTCAGTTCTTGCTTTTTCTCATAAAATTGAACATATTGCCAAAATGGAACTACCGTTAGGCACGATTTTGCAGATTATTATATCAAGTTTAGAACAGTAAAATATGCAAGATGAACCAATATTGGATGATACTAATACTATGTATTACAATATCTACTATCATGCTAGATAACTTTGCATATGCGGTAACAACCGATGTAAATATCGGATGGGGCAGTAGAGGAATAGGCGTAAATCCGACTACAGACAAAGTCTATGTTTCAGGGTCTATAACAGGTGCCATTTCAGTCATAGATGGCTTTACAAATAAAATAACAAACAACATCCAACTAAATCAAGGTTCATTTTTTTCAAATACAGGAGCTGCAAGAGTTGATGTAAATCCTACCACTAATACAATCTACGTTACTGACAGATTAAACAATCATGTTTCAGCCATAAATGGAAGTACGAATCTGGTAATTGCAAATATTCCAGTACAAAGTAATCCTTGGGGAATTTCAGTCAATCCTTCAACTAATAGGATTTATGTAACAAACCTACTTTCAAATTCAGTTTCAATAATTGATGGAGAAACAAATAGTATCATAACAAACATTCAAGTTCAAAACGGCCCTTGGGGGATTGCTGTAAATCCAACAACAAATAAAATTTATGTTGCAAACAGTATCTCCAATTCTATTTCAGTTATTGACGGAACTAGCAATACAGTAATAACAAGTATCCCAGAAGAGGGAGGCCCTTGGGGAATTACTGTAAACCCCATTACCAATCTCATTTATGTAAGTCACTGGGGTTTAGGTTCTGTATCAGTAATTAATGGTGTAAATAATCAAATTATGGCAAATATCCCTACAGAGGCAGGATCATGGGGAATTACTACAAATCCGTTAACAAACAAAATTTTTCAAACAAATGAACAGACTGGAGAAATTTTTGAGATAGATGGTAATACAAATACTGTGATAAATCAATTCAAGTCTGGAATATCAGCAAAAGATATTGCAATAAACCCTATAACCAATAAAATCTACGTCTCTAGCCTATTTTCAAATAATCTTGAAGTGATAGACATTCCGTCAGATGGAATCAATTCTACTTCATCTAATATTCAAAATCAAATGTTGAATAATACAACAATGCCAAATGATTCGATAAATATGACTCCTCGCGAACTTGCTAACATGATTGGAAATAGTACATCACTAAAAATCAGTCCAGAACAATTATCACAAATATTAGGCAATAACGCCACTCTGAATATGACTCCAGAACAATTAGCAAAGGTATTTGGAAACAATACAGCTTTAACTGGATATCTTAACAATACTGCATCTAATAATATACCATTAAACATGAGTCCCGAACAATTGACCGAAATGATGAGAAATAATACAATGAATTTTACCCCTGCAGAATTAGAAAAAATGTTGACAGAGAATTCAACATTAGATCTAACTCAGAATGAGTTACAAGAGTTCCTGGGTCAAAATTCAACAGCGAATATGGCCCCAAATGTTCCAGTTTCAAATAATGCTACTGCCAATCTAGAAAAACAGATAGATTCCTTAATGTCAAAGAATGAAGGCTTATCTGAAACCAATATGGAGTTAATGGACAATCAAGTAAATCTACAAAGACAGTTAGATTCCCTATCCAAGAATCAGGAAACAAATCAAGACAATTCAACTCTTAGTAGCATTTTAAATAAACTAAATGAATTTAACTCAACAGCGAATACTCAAACTGGTGATAATACCAATGTTCTGCATGCAAAGTGTTCAATTAAAAACAACGATCTGGGAAAATTATATCAAAACCTGGCTATACCGCTAGACATTTGCCAAATCACAGAATAATAGAATTCTGATTCAAAACATAATAGAATTTAGTACTCCATAGCTTATCCCATCTAAACAATCACGTGTTTTTAAATCAGATTGATGCCTATTTCATAATGATCTGGCTATTTATAAAAAATTATTCAAAACAGGTGAATCGATGAACCAGAGTAGTGAAAAAAGACAGATTCAGTTGAACATCATGACTAAAATGATGGAATCCATATTCCACAATTTAGGTTTAGAGACAGATTTTGATTTAATTGCAATAACAATTTCAACTGTAACACAACAAAAACATTTACCCATGATAATACATTTTGAAAATACAATCAAACAATCTCCCATTACAGAGATAAAAATACAAGAGAATATCGATAGAATATTTTTTGGCCTTGTAAATTTTTATTTCAATATGAAAGAATACTCAAAAGCGTTAGAAAAAATAGAGTTTCTTTTGACACTCAATCCAAAAAACACAAAGATTCAGTATAGTAAAGGGAAACTATATGAATTGTTAGAACGACCAGAAAACGCATTAGAGTGTTATGAATTAGTATTAAAACAAAATCCAGAACATGAATCCGCATTATACGATAAAAGTATGATTCATGCAAGATTGGGAAAAGATGAACAATCGATAGAAACATTAAACAAAATAATTACAATAAACCCAAACCATGTTTTAGCATCACACGATAAAGGAGTGTTATTACTTGAGAAAAAGTCTTTTGAAGAAGCAATCGTGTGTTTTGATAAAGTATTAGAAATAAGCCCGCAACATTTAGGAGCATTATATAACAAAGGAGTTGCATTAGAAGAACTTTGTCAGATCGAAAAAGCATTAGAATGTTATGAAGCAATATTAAACATAAAACAAGATCATGTCTCAGCAACATATCGTAAAAAATCATTATTTGAAAGAATATGTAAATATGAACAATTATCACGGTTTTCAAATACTGTATCTACTGGAATCACAAATCAGATACTTGCAGAATATCACAAAGGCATGTCATTATTTGATACAAAACATTGGAAAGAAGCAGTTGTATGTTTTGACAAGGCATTAGAAATAAGCCCATGGCATATTTCCATTTTATACAACAAAGGAATTGCATTAGAAGCAATTTCAGAGATTAAAACAGCACTGGAGTGTTATCAAACCATAATAAAAATAGATCCAGATTATGAAGATGCGATTATCCGTACTGGAAGAATTTTATATTCAATTGGAAAGCACGATGACGCAATAAAATATTATGATCAAATCTTAAAATCCAATCCGAATAATATCGATGTATTATACTATAAATCACTTAGCATTCTAAAACAAGGAAAAGAAATCGAATTAGTTCCATTGCTTGATCACATGTTCTCATTAGATTCCAGATATGTAGAATTTTTGAAAAATGAAGAGACTTTTTCGAAATATGTAAAATTAATTACAAATTCATAGCCCGTGATAAACGAGTCTATTTTGTATTTTATCTGTTCATAATAAACACACTATAGGTTAATGATCGGAATTGTCCACCTATTCATGTAGAGAGATATGACGCTTAGAATATTGATAGCGGAGGATTACAAGGATCTAGCTGAATCCTATAAGACAATTTTAGAGGGAAGAGGTCATGAGGTAACAATTACAAGTGACGGAATTGAATGTCTGAGAGCATACAAACAAAAGTCCAAACAACCAGACGGAAAAGTAATACGTTACTTTGATGTAATCATACTGGATTATCAGATGAAGGGAATGAATGGCATAGATGCAGCAAAAGAAATACAAAAGATAGATCCTAATCAAAAGATAATTTTTGTAACAGGATATGGCTCTGAAGTTATACAAAAATTAAAAGAATTAATCAGAAATGCGGGTGTAATGAATAAACCATTTACGCTTGATGCTTTGCTTGCCGAAGTAGAAGGAAGGTTTGTTTCCAGATTACAAGCAAAAACATCTAATGTATTGAAGGATTGGGATGAGTATACTACAAATTCGGTTCAAGTAAGCTCAAGTAGGATCAAATAGAGACTACAAATTAGACATCAATTTGTTTGCTCTGAACATACAAGATTCTAAATCACGAATTCCATTAATTAGAATCATGAACAATCGTTATTTACGGATACTAATAGCAGAAGATTACAAAGATCTAGCTGAATCCTATAAAATAGGATTAGATGCAAGAGGTCACGAAGTAACAATAACAAGTGACGGAATAGAATGTTTACAGGCATATAATGACAACTTAATACAAAATCTAGAGAGGGGTGAAGAAAGACCACATTATGATTTAGTCATACTTGATCAACAGATGCCTGGAATGGACGGAATCGATGTTGCAAAATCTATTCAAAAAATAAATCCCAAACAAAGAATAATGTTCATAACAGGTTATGCCAACGAAGTTATAAAAAAACTCAAACAAGTAGTGGAATCAGTAGAAATTATGAACAAGCCATTTACTCTAAAGGCCTTAGTCACTCAAGTTGAGGGATGGCCAATTTACATGTGGCGTGAGAGAGTAAAAATTGGATTTAGAGAATGGGACGGATTTACTGGTACGTCGGTTCCTGTAGGTCCTAGTAGAACAGGATAGATAAATTGGAAAAATGACCACCCAGAAAACAAGTACCAGTTTTAGAATTGGAGTATCAATTTCCATGGTAATAATGATGTTAGGTCTTGCCATATTTCTTAATGTGTTTACGACATATGCGATTTCAAATCAAATGAAAATTTTATCTGATTTAGATATGCCAATGGGTCAAGAAGTAAGTCACCTATATGCGATACAACAAATACAAGATCATAGTTTTGAAGACGTACTAATTTACAAAAAATTAGACAGTAATATAAATTTCGAATTGTCAAAGAATCAATTCCAATCACAAAATATTGAATTTGATTCTCAAGTAAAAAAAATAAAGGATTTGGCCAGTACTTTTCCTAATGAAGGATTGTCAGAAGACATAACGCGTGAACTTAACACTGTAATTTCAAATCTAAACGAAATTGAGACAATACATTCACAGAATACACAAAAAGCAAATCAGATTTTTGAGTTACTCAATAGCGAACAGATGAACAGTATTGATTCATTACAGTCAGAATTAGAAACAAGTCAAAAACAAGCGAGTTTGAAAACCATTCTCTTAAATGATCAACTCCAAAAAATCACAGATAGTTTAGAATCAAGTGTTACGGAAAGTAAACAAAAATCATTAGCCTTACAGACAGTAATCATGGGCTCTGCAGGTATAATCTCATTGGCATTAGGATATTTCTTGAATCTAATCAACAAGGATCTTATCAAAGAGGTAATTAGAAAAACAAAATCTCTTCAAAAAGCAAACAAGAAGCTAGAAAAGATGAACATACTAAAAGATGACTTCATAAATATTGCATCTCATGAGTTAAAGAGTCCCCTACATCCAATATATGGATTTGTGGAGCTTGCACAAAATGGAGATATAGGAAAAGATGAGGCACTTGCCGGAATATCAAAGCAGGCACACCAGTTAGAAGAAGTTGCCAATAGAATACTTGACATTAGCAGAATAGACAACGGAATATTACAGCTGTCCTATGAAAAATTTAATCTTAGTGACTTGTTGACTGAAATAGCATCATCTTATAGATTAAATCTTAATGAAAAAATGTCATTTGAACTAAATACGGAAAAAGGTATTGAAGTTGAAGCAGATAGGGTAAGAATAGGTCAAGTGTTACGTAATTTACTTAACAACTCTTTAAAATTTACAAAATATGGAAAAATCATAATTGCAATACAACATAATCTACAAAAAAATATTGTTGAAGTATCCATTAAAGATAGTGGAACTGGTATACATCCAGATATTTTACCAAATCTATTCAACAAATTTGTAACAAGAGGACCTAAAACAGAATCTTGGAACGGTAACGGATTAGGACTGTATTTGTGTAAGGGGATAATTAATGCGCATGGCGGCCACATTTTAGCTTACAACAATAATAATTCAGGAGCAACTATCAAATTCAGTATTCCAATCATGAGACATATTAATGCAAAAGAATTACATCAGAAAATATTGAACTAAGTACGTTCAGATTGAACACACTGATCTTAATCTAATTAATCCCACAATATGGAATCATATGGGTTTGAACATATTAGCTGCAGAAGATAATGAATTTGCCGGACTTCAGTATAAGAAAGTCTTTGAAAAGCATCAACATAGTATCACTATAGCAAGAGATGGAGATAAGTGTGTAGAGATATACAAAAAAGCAGTTGAAATGGCAGGCTCTTCAGGAAAAGAACCATTCAATGTAGTATTACTTGATTTTGTAATGCCAAAGAAAAACGGAGTGCGTGTAGCAAAAGAAATTCTGGAATTAAAACCAGGGCAAAAGATAATCTTTGTCTCAGCTTTTGGAAATGGAGTATTAGATGACGCTACGGCAATTCTCAAGGACTCTGTAGAAATCATTCAAAAGCCTTTTTCCTTAGAGTTTTTGGTCAACAAGATTGAGAATGGCTATGCAATGAAAACAACTCATTAAAAACAAGCCATTTTTTCCAAATTGGACATACTTTATAGAAAAAATTGCACAGTATTTTATCTATAAATAACTACTAGTACTTATAATTGACCAATTCGATTACACTCAGTCTTCCACACGCAATGATTCAAGGAATTAATGCTGCATGCATAAAACAGGGGTACACTACCCAAGAATTGATAAGAATTGCAATATCAAAGATGCTTTTTGATGAATTCAAATCTGCTCCAGAAACTAATACTATTATTGCAGAAGAAAATAATATTCAATCGCAAAACAACATTGATAGTTCAGATTGTGAAATACCGCTAGACAAAATAATTTCTGTAAGATATACTTTAGATGACGGTAAAATCATCCACATAATGCGTGGAAAAAAATCAAAGTGACTTAACAGAATATTTTTTTAAAGATTAAACAGTCTGAGGATCGTTCATCTCATATTTTGGAGTAATATTTTTTGGCAATCTAACTGTGAAAATGGTGGGAGGAGACTTTACAGTAAGTGTTCCTCCATGTTGTTCTACAATGTTTTTACATATTGAAAGTCCTAAACCAGTACCGGTTTGCTTGGTAGTAAACAACGGATCAAATATTTTTGATTGTATAACAATCGGTATTCCAGGGCCTGTATCTTCAAATTCGATTTGTACAGTATAGTCCAAGTCCATAATTCTTATTTTTATTTCACCCGTGTCTTCCATCGCCTGTATTGAATTACTCATCAAATTAGAAAATACAGCTTCTAGTTTTCTAGAATCACAATTAATTGCCACATCAGCATGTGGTTTTGATATTTTAATTCCTGGAGGAACCATAGTATTTCCAATAGCACCGTCAATTATCGAAAGAACTGATGTGTGTTGCAACATCAAGTCAGATCTCTTAACAAAGTTTAGCACGTCATCTATTTGATGAGTCATCCTTTGAATCGCTCTGTCGAACCTTCCAAAGTGTTGTAATTTTTCATTAATAGCCATATTTGGTTTAGCTCTCATTATATCCATAGTATTTTTAACAATAGAGAGCGGATTCCTCAAGTCATGGGCAAGTCTTGCAGCTAATTCTCCTATTACAGTAAACTTTTCAGCTTTAATCAGATCCTGTGTTTTCTCATCTACTTGTTTTGCAAGGAAGTCTCGTTGCATTGACAATTCTTTCTCCTTTGACAATACTTGATCCAGCTTAGTTTTCAAGTCACGAGTCATTTGGTCATAATGGAATTTTTGTTTCTCAAGTTCTAGATTAGATCTAGTAAGCTCATCATTTTTCTTGTTCAATGATGCACTAATATCCAGTAAAAATCCTACCTTATCTTGTAAATCATGATTAATGTTTGATAGTTCTTTTATTTTTTCCATAGACTCGTTAGCAATATTTGTCAAAAGTTGCTCTTTTTGCATAAGCTCAGTCCTTGTTGCATCTAATTCTTTAAATGCTCTGCCTGTCAGTACGCTTAGATCCTCTACAAGAGACTTTTGGGGCTGCTCAGGCTGTGCTTGCGACATGATATCCAATTTTTTATCAACCAAGAGATACATTAACTCTTATGCTTGTTTATTTTAAACAAACAAAAAATCTCACAAATTACAGATATCTGAAAAAGGGAATTTTCACCATAAACAAGCTAAGTTATTTCATCATAGATTCCATACAATAAAGCCACATGAGTGGTCAATGATATGATATTTAGCCACATCTTTGTGCCTTATGATGGTTCAATTCATTCAAAAAATGCATTTCATACAGCCTTAGAGATTGCAATAAAATTTGGTTCAAAAATTACTATATCCACTTGTTTGTTTAGACCTCCAGAAGAGGAACCATTTTACTTGTCAGAGGATGCAAAATCCATGGACTTGTTAAAAGATAACGTAACAAAAGAATTAAACAGACTTCAAGAAATAGCTACTGCAAACAACATACAAGTTGAAGCTCATGCCATAGCATGTAATTCAGTGGTTGAAGCCTTGGTGACTTTTGCAAATGTACACAAGGTGGATCTCATAGTCATGGGAACCAGGGGGAAGACAGGATTTAGACCACTACTTTTAGGAAGTGTTTCAGTAGGAGTAACACAGCATGCAGAATGCCCAATATTACTCATTAAATAAATCGCATATTCGTTAATTAATCATAGACTTAATTTACCATCAATGTTTTTGAAGGATTGTACGCTTTCCTATAAAGAATTATGAATCCTAGAAATTCGAATTGTTCAACAAGGAGTATCATGTCAAGATTAACCATCCATCCTCCCATCATGTCATTCATTATTGCATAGGTCATGGAAATTATTCGGTCTGCATAATTGACATTTGATACGTCAATCAAAGTATTACCTTGATGAATCGCCATAATTTTATGCACTCCATTTACATCCATTTTATCCCCACTGTAATCTGAAAATAGTAACTGTGAAACCAATCTTTTTTCATCAGAATACACGGTATTTCCCCGTTCAATCCATACAAGAGTGCTACCAAAGTATGCAATCAATACTAATGAGAAAATAATGGCAATTTTACCTGTTTTGCCTTTTATGGTTTTTGTTAACTGGTTCAAAAACAAGTCTCCAAAGCGTCCAAGTTTTCTTTTATGTGCAAGAAGTATCAATACAAACATGAGTGAAGACACTAGCCCAAGACTCCCTATCCAATGTGATGAGAAATATGAATAGAATACCATTCGTACTGGAAGAAAAATTCCAGTGATTACTCCAAATACTATTAGTTTTTCCTTAAGATCAGGCAGTCTGCCCCTCAACGCCTACCATTCCCAAACCTACTATGAATAAGGTAGGCTATTTGTTTATCTATGAACTTGTACTATATCAAATCCTGTAAAACAAGTATATCCCTTTAGAATAAATGAATTATTTCGCCCTGATTACTTTGTTTAGAACAAGCGGCACATTTGCCCTATCAAACGGTTTTACGATATAATCCCTGGCTCCAGCCTTCATTGCGTCCTGTACAACATGTTTTTGCTCTACTGCTGTAACCATGACTACTTTAGCTCTTGGATTTATTTTCAAAATAGCTTTGAGAGCTTGAATGCCATCTGCCTTTGGCATATTGATGTCCATTGTAACAACATCGGGTTTGAATTGCTTGTATGCCTCAACTGCTGTAATTCCATCGCCTGCCTCGTAGATTTGAGAAGCCATACCATTAGTGACAAGTATGTCCTTTAGTACAATTCTCATAAATGACGCATCATCTACAACCAAGAATTTTACGCTGTTTACTATAGACATGTCATATCTCCAAATGATTTGATGTAATTGTAGTTGACATTAATTGACTAACATCTAATAGAACGAT
>JAGWGA010000029.1 GCA_028867675.1 Nitrososphaerota archaeon
CCATTCTCTCATAAGATCTTTTTGCAATTGTCTTTCCGTCTACGAGTGTAGAAATTCCGTTTATTGTAAATTGCCAGGTTGAATCTGCCTTTGGCATTGATTTTACACCAGTGCTAGTTTGAATTGAAAACATGGATTTTGTTTCATCAACTATTTTTCCACTCAAACCGATTACTTGCAAATTGCTAGATTGTACAATAGATGTGTCAAGTCCGATTAATTCATGACGTGTAATATTTTCTGCTGTAATCATTTGGATTTCATCTCATTTAGTCTAGTTAATACTCTTGCGATATCTCTTCGAAGAGGCTTTACCTTTCCGCTGTCTTTTCGTAATGTTCCTTTAGATGCTTCAATCTTTAGTTTAGTAAGTTCGGAACGCAATTGTCCTAGTCTGTCTTTAAGATCAGTTTCATTGAACTCTCGAACTGTTTTCATCTTGATTCGGGCCATTACTTGAGCTCCTCCTCTACTTCTTCAAATGTTTCCACAGTTTCTATCAATTTTTCTTCAAGCTCAATTACTTCACTTTCAGTACGTGGCTTGGTTGGATCAATCTGTGTTTCTTCGACAATCTCAATTTCTTCTGGAACTTCGACTTTTTGCTTTGCTTCTTTCTTCATTACCTTTAATTCAAATTCTGGTATGAATCTCTCTTTTCTTGCAATTCTGATTCTAACTCCGATAAGACCCATTTTTGTTTGAACGTGTACTATATCTTCTGATACAATAACCGTAGCTTGGTGTCCTGCTCGTGGCAGTATGCCTTTGCTGTGTTTTTCAAAGCTTGAACGGTCACCTCTTAGTTTACCAGAAGTTGTAATTTGCACACCCATTGCACCTGCCTCCATTATAGTCTGCATTGTCCACATGACTGCACGTCTGAATGCAGTACCTCTTGCAAGGTGTTGTGACATTCTATTGCACATTACACTTGGTTCAAGTTCTGGTTTTGTTATTTCAATTACTGATATCTGGGGATTCTTTAGACCAAAGTCTGTTTCCAAAACCTTTGTAAGATCTCGTATTCCACTTCCCTTTCTTCCTATTACAATACCAGGTCTTGTTACGTGTAAGCCGACTCTGGTTCCTGTTGGAGTTTTTTGAATATCAACTTCTGAAAAACCTGCTTCTTTGATTGCTTCTCTTAGATAATCTTTCAAGAGCATCAACTTATAACTATCATTGATGACATTTTTTACTGAAGACATGTTTAGAGTTCCTGAGCTACCAGCTCAACATGAGTAAGAATGTCAACTTTGGGTGATGCACGTCCCATTGCACGAGGAGTAAATCTTTCTAGCTTTCTTCCTTTATGGACAGTAGCATTTATTATTTTTAATCTGTCAAGATCCATTCCACGATATTCTGCATTTGATTCTAAATTATCTAATAGTCTAAGAAATTCAGATGCTGCTTTTACTGGGTATCTACCAGACATTACACCAGTATCGGATTTGTGAGCAACTTCGTTATTATATCTCTTGAATGGTACTGCACGTTCCAGATTTGTAACAGATTGGAGAAAACTTCTTGCAGATTCAATTGACATTCCTTTTATTTTATGTGCAATTTCTCTTGCATGTTTATGAGAGATTGTTTTTTCTCTTAATGCTGCACGTACGTGTCTTGTCTTATCATAATTTTGGAAAGCGTATTCAAAATGCATAGATATCACTTTAATGGTACGTACAAGCTAGACCTTGATGCTCCCACACCAGGTGCGCCGTGAACAACTCTCTTGTTGGTCATAACAAATTCTCCAAGGTAATGTCCAACCATCTCTGGCCTGATTACAACTGGCTTGAATTCTTTTCCAGAATAAACATGAATTGTAAGTCCTGTGAAATATGGTAAAATGATAACATCTCTAAGATGTGTTTTAATTTGGCCGGATGATTTCCCCGCATTTGCAGATTTTATCTCTTCGAGGAGTTTGCGTTTACCGTCAGTAATTCCTCTGGTAAGGGAACGTCGTGCTCTAGATGGCAATAATTCAAAGAGTTTCTCTAATGACAAGCCTTGTAATTCTCCAATTTCTAGTCCGCGATACTTGTATTCCTTAACCATTTATTCTCACCATTACTTTAGTTGATTCAAGACTGACCATATTATAGCATTCCTATCTTTGTAGCCAAGTCTCTTGCTTTTTCAACTGTCTGGAATTTTACAAATGCCTTTTTGCCATATACCGTTCTGCAAACGTTTACTGTAATTGGATCCTCTTTGTAGAGAAGATTAATGGCTTGCATAATTTTTGGTTTAGATGCTTCTTCTCTTACCAAGAAACAGATTCTGCTCTCATTTTCAACAAGAGCAAATGTCTTTTCAGTAATATACGGTTTTAATATGATATGATTTGCTTCTTCAATATTCATTTTGTAGTCACCATGATTTCAAGATGCGGAGATTTTATTTTTGCAATCTCTTCAATTGCGCCCTTTGAGAATACTGTCAATCTAATGGGGTTTGCACCAGGAGCCAAGTCAAGTACACTGAGATTTTTAACATTGACTACATCTACTCCCAAAAGTGAACCTGCCGCTTTTGTTAGATTTTTAGAATCTTTTACTACAAACAATACACTTTTTCCGACCTTTGCTTTTCTTCCTCTAAGAAGTGGTTTTCCTGAAAGGCCTTTTCTGTCTTTTAGTCTTTCAACATCCTGAGTTAGATTTAGAGCATCAAAGACTTTACCTAATTCTTTTGATTTGATAACAGATTCAATTTGGTCTGATACTACAATTGGAAATGATTTTATCTTGTCTACTTTGTGTCCTCTAAGTTTTACAAGTGCAGAAGAAGTTGTTGCTGCTAATGCAGAACAAAGTGCAAGTCTGTTTTCTTTTTTGTTTAACATCTTGTATACTACTTTTTCTGATGTTGGAGGATGTGCCTGTCTGCCTTTACGAGCTTGAGAAACTCCACCGGCTTGACCCTGTCTTCCACCTCCACCGCCTGCCATTCTAGCAATTCTGGCTTGGTGATGACCTGTTGGAGGACTGTTGGATTCTGCAACTACGTCCATACCAGCATTTGGGTATCGTCCTTGTCTTTGAAATGAGTGAGATTCTAGATGCAAGTATACTTTGTGAATTAGTTCATTTCTAATTGGAGTTGAAAATACTAGAGGCAGTTCAATATCGCCATCGCTTGAACCGGTTGTAGAATATACTGGAACTTTCATTTGTTAATCATTACCTCTAATATTTTTGGTTGTGTAACCTTTGACAATTTTGGTCTTACTGGAGCACGAAGTTTTACAAGTCTTCTATAAGTTCCAGGAATTGAACCGCGTATTACAATATAATCGCCTTGGACTACTCCAAAGTGCTTGTAACCACCAGCTGGATTAATTTTCATTTCTTCATTTTCAGTGTTGCTGACAATCATAATTCTATTATTGTATTGTACTCTTTGATGGAATCCTCTTTGTCCTGCTCTTGGAACAGTGTACATGATAGTTGCAGGACTGATTGGACCAAGTGTACCAAGAGCTCTTACACTCTTTCTTGATTTGTGTTGTTTCTTCTTTACACCCCATCTTGTGATTGGACCTTCGATACCTTTTCCTTTTGTAATAGCTGCAACATCAACCTCTACTCCTTTTTGGAATACTTGATCTATCTTGACTTCTTTTCCTAAGAGATCTTTTACAAATGCAAATTGTTTTGGAATGTCTCCGCCTTTTACTGAAACTTCAAAAACATATGGTTTCTTTTGTTCAAGTCCTGCTTTGCGTGGAAGGATTGCTGCAATTGCAAATATTTCATCAATATGACTAAGTGATTTTTCTGCATCTGTAATTGCTTTTTCATCGGGTTTTGTTTTGAAAAGTCTTGAAAGTTCTTTTGGTAAATCTTTTGCATAAACGTCAAAAGTTGAATCAACTCCGTATCTATCTCTTGAATAACCTCTAATTCCTATAATTGACATTGGTGGAGTAACTACAACTGTGCCAAGTCCGACAAGCTGTTTTCCAAAGTTAGGAGTCTTTTCACGATCATCAATACTTGCAATTCTCATACATGCTGCCTTGAAACCTGCATAACCCAGAAGCTTTGGCTGTTCTGCTTTAACATCTGGCCAGGTTCTAATTCGGGCTTCCATGCTCTTCGCTCTGCCCCTTGGCAAATATGCAAGGCTACCCCTCCTAGGTTGACTATGTTTTCGATGGCCCATTGATAAAGCAAGATTGTTGAAAACCCCATTATAAGTCTATGAGTAAAAGAGTAAAAATGATTTTTAAATTAAAGATCTCAATGCCAGTAGTGTGTTATACTGTTTATCATAACTATACTTCCAATTACAATTCCTGCAATCCCTGAAATGATTGCAAATAGTAAAAACTTTTTTTTGTCCAACACTTGTCTGCCAACAAAAACCCGTATTAAAAACTAGTTACGGGTTAAAGTATTCAAAACGGCCAAAGTGCCAAGGATTGCCTCTTCCAGTCTTACTGTTTCTGTTGCCTGCTCTGGAAAGAAATTAAGAATCTGCGATCTTGGAGTATTGCCAATATTCTTACCTAGTATTTCATAAACTCCTTTTTTTGGAGAGCCAAATACAACTAGGACATTTTCGCGAGATATTTCATCAAAATATTTTTGAGTTTTGTGTATGGTTTTTCCTTTTCTTGATGTAAGTATGATTGGAGAACCCCAAGTACTAAGAAAGTTTGCAAGATTAGATATTTCTTTGACATCATAACCCCAATACGTAGAGATCTCTTCTTTTCCTATTTGTTTTATGGTTAATTTTGGATAACCTTCTTTGAATTGAACAATAATCCTCTTTCCTTCTTCATCTTTACCATAGTATGGGAGTAATTCTTCAAATCCTACATTGACAAATTTACTTCCTCTTGAATATACCACAACACCATCTCGTACATCTTTAGCTTTGATCTTTTTTGGATCAGTTGTTGTTACATGTGATGGGATCTTGAGCGGACTGAGGCTGCCTGCAAATTGCAAGTCGCTGCTCATCGGATATAACATTCTTCTGAGATATTGCGGAGTTTCTAGATAACGAAGAATTGTTCGAAGTAATGACCTGTCCCTATCAGTACCACTTTCTTTGTAGATGTAAATTTCATTTACATGAAATATCGAGCAAGCTCTTGCAATCTGTGAAATCTTCATTGATTTGTCTAATGGAGTTGGCTCTTCAGAAAGTGACGAATCAGGAATAGCTATTGAAACTCTCAATGTATACTCTAGATTGTTGCGTTATAAAATGTCAGATGCTTACTTTGGTCTCTTGGAGATGTTTTCTTTGGCCTTGACTGCAAAGTGTTCGATTTCTTTTTCAGATGTTCTAGTGAGTGTTTTTGAATCATGAGGAATTTGTGCCATCTTGATGTGCTTTGTGCCTTCTTTTTCTTCGCTTACAAGATAGATTGATTCGATTGCCATTGCTGCTGCATCTTCAACAGTCATGTCTTTCTTGTAGTTCTTTTCTAGAAATTCTGTTACTTGATCAGCGCCTGCACCAATTGCCACTGCATCATATGAGATGTATGTGCCGCTTGGGTCAGTCAAGTAGATTGTGCTACCGCTTTTATCAATACCTGCTATAATTAGTGCAACACCAAATGGTCTTACACCAGCATATTGTGTATATTGTTGAGCCTGGTCTGCCAAGTGTTTTGCAACTGCCTCGACTTCGATTGGCTCATCATATATCATTCTGTTACTTTGTGAGAAGAATCTTGCATTGTCAACTTGGGAACGTGCATCTGGAATGTAACCTGCTGCTGCTACTCCTATATGATCGTCGACTTGGAATATTTTTTGTGTAATATCAGAATTTTGTAATTTTCTTGGTTTTTCTTCAACTGCTAAAATGATTCCGTCCTTGCTTTTGATACCAATTGCAAGTGTACCACGTCTTACTGTCTCAATAGCATATTCAACTTGGTAAAGTCTACCATCAGGCGAAAAGACTGTAATTGCTCTATCATAACCTGCTGCAGCTGGAAGCATTTCAAATTTGATCCTTTGAAGGTTTAATTTAAGTTTATACAACTTGAGATCGTGCGTTTTGAGATCACATTTCATGGTCACGAAAATGTAAGATCACTTCATCCAAAATCAATTGAAATAACAACTGAAGATCATCTTACAGTGCATGGGGACTGTATCGTGGGAGTTCAAGCTTCAAGTGGCTGTCTTGGAATTCCTGATGAAATGAAAAAATTGTTACAAAAACCAGAGTCACAAGTTACTTGTACTATAATAGTTGAAGATCATTCTTTTAGTATAGTCGGTAAAGGTAGTGAGAAACTTTCCCTGACAAATCCACAAGACATAGTAATTAGAAAAAGCAATTTCACGTGCCCACGAACTCTGTCAGTTAGCTGCAATGTGGCCTGTGATTCGATTCCACCTCAAATGGTCAAGGCGTTACAGAATCCAAAGACCGAGGGAATTTTTAGAATCGAAGTAAAATAAGAAAAATTATTTTTGAGAAATAACTGGACTGTTATTTTCAAATACTTTGGTCATTGCCCTGTTGACGATTTCCATCACAATGTGCTCTTCATAATTTGATTCTGTTGGATTATTTTTTGAGCTTTTTTTCTTGATTTTTTTTCCTGCATTTTCAGCAATATTTTTCATCACTTTTTCTAGCTTGACAGAAGTTTCTGCAATCATTTTTGAAAATTCAGTTTCAAAGTTTGCTGGCAATTTATTTCCCATTACTCTAACTGATGTTCCATAATATTTCATGACAGCTCCTCTTACTTCTTCCATTTTTACAATTTCAATTAATCCAGCATTTTTTAAGACATCAATATGATGTCGAATTGTTGTGGTTGCTTTTTTGTATCCAGTCTTGTTTAGCTCTTCAACAATCTGGTCTGTTGTTAGTTGTTTGCGATATAATATTTGAAGAATTTTAATTCTAGCAGTATCATCAAGGGCTTTGGCTTGGTCTGCATTTGTTGTAAGTATTTTGTTTACTTTCAATTCTTTTTGCAATAAAGTGGACATGTTATGCTTGATATTTTCTGGTACTCCTAAAAGATCAAGAGATCATATTTTTTTGTCCAATACGTAATTTTTTTTTATGTTCCAAGTTTGGTAAATCTGTTTGAGTTTTGATAATCATGTTATCATTTTCTATAACATATAATGATACAACTGATAGCAATTGTACCAATACTGGAACAGTATAATCAATTTCATACCATTATCATCATAATAGTACCATTACAAAAAAACCAAAATTTTTAAAAAAAATAAAATTTTGGGAAACCTTGGAGGGTTGGAGGGGTCAGACGGGGCTCAAGGATGACAAAGCAACAAGAAGGTCAAATTAGAAATTCGAGTTAAAACTTGATTCCAGCTATCTTTTCGTACGCAGTAATGTATCTTGATGATAGTTCACGGCATAGTTCTTGGGGCAATTCAGGTGCAATTGGTTCAATTCCTGAATTTCGTTCATCATCAAACTTTTTCTGATATCCACGTGCTGCAAGCCAGTCACGCAATAATTGCTTGTCAAAGCTCTCCTGGGTCTTGCCTACTTGATACAAATCCTTTGGCCACAACCTGTATTCATCAGGTCCAATAGAATCGCCAAGCACAATATCATTACCTATTTTTCCAAACTCTAGTTTCAAGTCTGCCAAAACAAATCCTGCAGTATCTGCAATTTGAGACATTTGTTTGTAAATCTCAATGGATGTATTTTCAAGCCATTCATACTCGCTCTTGCTTACAAGATTTCTATCAAGGGCATCTTTTTTTGTTATAGGTATATCATGAGTCTCAGATTTTGTGGTAGGATCAAAGATTGGTTGTGGAAGTTGTGCTGCCAATTCTGTTCTTGTTCCGTCAGGCAATTTTACCTGGCCGTCTTTCCATCTCTGAACTAGACTTCCATAAAAATATCCTCGCACTACACATTCAATTGGAATCATTTGCATTTTTTTTACAACAATCTTGTCTTTTCCTTCGGTTCGGATATAGTGATTTTTAACTGGTAATTTTTTAAACCAAAATTCTGCAAACCTGCAAAGTATCTCACCCTTTTTTGGAATAGGGGTTGGAAATTTTACATCAAATGCAGATACCCTGTCTGAGAAATGAAATACTATATCCCCATCAGGTAGTTCATAGATGTCTTTTACTTTGCCTGAGCGTAAAAACTTCAAACAGGCGGTCATTGAACTAGCTAGAATTTAAACTGATACACAGTCACGGATTTTATTCTAAAACAACAAGATTAGAGAGGAAATTTTGCTTATTTTCGGGGTTTTCCAGCAAGGGCTGGCAATGTAGTAGTTGAAAGAACGTTTTTGACAGCTCTAATTTTTTTTGTAATGATTCTATCTAATTCGGCTCTTGTTGGAGCTTCGACTTTAACAAAAATATCATATTGTCCAAAGGTTCCTGTTGCCTCTTTTACACAGTCTATTTTTAAAATATCATTCATGACATCCATTTCATGACCCATTTTGCTTTTTACTAGAACAAATGATAGTTCTGTCATCCCTATTTCTCTTTGATTTCTGCCCGGGTTTTAAAGATAGGCTTTATTCCCAATGTGGAATAATCACCACTGGAACAAGTAAAGCACATCGAATCTTTATCCATTCCAACTGCTGCTGCAAGGTTTGCCGAATCGTTGTACCCCAAGAAATCTGCACCGATTAACTGTCTTACTTTTTCTGTAATTTCTTCTTGAGAATATTTTTGACCATCACCCATGAATGTCACGAGCTCGTCTTGGGATGGAAAGTCAATTCCAGCATAGCACGGAAATAGAATTGGAGGAAAAGTAATCACCATACTAATTTTTTTTGCACCCGCTCTTCTTAGAGCTTTTATGATTGCCTTTGAGCTTGTACCTCTAACAAGACTGTCATCTACTACAACAACATGCTTTCCAGAAATGACCTGAGTGATTGGGATGATCCAGCGGTTAATCTCTACTCTGTCTGCCTGGTGTGGTTCGATGAAGCTTCGCAGTGGTCCTTTTCTGCTATATCTGTCCTTGAGTAACCCTTCCTCAAAAGGTACTCCGAGTTCTTGGGCATATCCCAATGCGGCAGGCCTTGCAGAGTCTGGAACTGGAATAACAATATCGGCATCTTTTATTGCAAACTTGCGGGCAAGAAATTGTCCAATTCTTTTTCTTGCGATGTAAATATTGGTGCCTTCCATGACACTTGATGGATGGGCAAAGTAAGTAAATTCAAATGAACAGTGGGCAGGTTTTTGTTCTTGTGCAAATATTTCAGATTCTATACCAGTACTGCTTATCTTGATTAGTTCTCCAGGCTTTACGTCTCTGACTAGCTGGGCTCCAACTGCAGATAATGCCGCAGATTCTGATGCTACAATGTAGGTATTGTTGTCTTTTCTATAACCCAATACCATTGGCCTGAAACCTTTTGGATCACGTGCTGCATAGATTGCGTTATCGTCTGATACAAATGTAAAGCAAAAAGAGCCAACCATTTCATTTTTTAAAATAGAAAGTGCGTTTCCAAGTTTTCCGCCTTCTGCCATTAACGATACAAGCCTTTGTGCTGCAATCAAAGTGTCACTTACATTTTGTGGGGTAAATGTACATCCACCAACCATTCCGGTTAGCTCTTCTACATTGGATATCGTTCCATTGTGGGCAACACATAGGTCTTTTACTTTTAGAGGCTGTGCGTTTTCCAGATTGCTTTTTCCCATTGTAGAATATCTGACATGCCCAATTGCTGCAGGAGAGATGTATTCACGTGTAACTTTGTCAAACTCGGATACTGCTGAAGATACTAGCCCAAGTTGTTTGTAGGGCTGTTTTTTTGGAATTGCAACACCCCATGCTTCTTGGCCTCTATGCTGAAGTGCCCTTAGAGCATCAATTACCATAGGGATTACGTTTGCGCCATCTAGGCTGAAGATTCCAACTACACCACAGTTTTCCTTGACCTTAACCATGAGTCACAAGTCCTTCCAACGAGTTTAACCATTTTTCTTGTGCTTTATCAACCCTTACGGAGGTTACAGTTTTTCCTTTTTCTTGAAATGAAATATCAGAGCCAGAAAACTTGCCAATCATTCCATGTGAAATTCCTTTTTTGGAAAGTAATGTCATTACTTTCTTTTCATCTTTTGGAGGTATAACAAGTAAGAATCTCGAGTGTGTTTCAGAGAACAATAATTCGTCAAGACGTAATTTTTCTGAAGGAATTTTTTCAATGGATACAGTGCATCCTATTTCATTTGTGATACAGAGTTTGGATATTGCCACACCCAGGCCTCCCTTGGAGCAGTCATGTGCCACTTTGACAATATCTCGCTTGATAACATCCAGGATAGCATCCTGTGTCTTCTTTGAATTTTTCATATCAACTACAGGGCATTTTCCTCCAATCAATCCATGGATGTATTCATAATATTCAGAGCCTCCAAGCTCGTCCTTTGTAATTCCGACTAGAATAGCCACATCGTCATTTTCTATCTTCTTTGGAATTAGGGGTTTTTTGTCAATTAGACCAAGCACTCCAATGAGCGGGGTTGGCTTGATTGGGCCACTGTCAGTTTCGTTATACAGACTGACTTTGCCACCAACACATGGGATATCAAAATATTTTGCATAATCAGTTATAGCTTGAACTGATTCTGTAAATGTCCAAAAGATTTCAGGATCTTCTGGGTTTCCAAACTGAAGATGGTCCACCATTCCAATTGGTGTTGCGCCAGTACAAACTATATTTCTGCAAGCCTCGTCAAAGCATCCAATGACACCCTCTCTTGGATTTATGTAACAGTGCTTGGAGTTTCCGTCAATTTTTGCAGCCAGGAACTTGCCATTGTCAAGTCTAAGTGCCGAGCCATCGCCACCAGGTTTTACAACTGTTCTAATTCCCACTTCGTGATCATACTGGCCAAATACCCAGTGTTTGCTTGCAATATTTGGATTTGATAACATCTCCAACAGAGTCTTTGAAAGATCCTTTGGTGTTGTTGGTTTTTTGACTTGTTCTATAGATTTCAAATATTTTGGCTTGGATGAAGGCCTGTCAAGAAGTGGGGCGTTTGCAACAATTTGACTTGGAAGCTTTGCCACAGTTTTTTTGTTTAATTTTACCTCCATCATTTTATCAGTATGAACTCTGCCAATGACAGAATATGGAACTCGGAATTTTTCACAGATTTTTTTCAAAGTTGCAAGTTTTTTGATATCTGTTATAACAAGCATTCTTTCTTGTGATTCAGAAACCATTAGTTCAGAGGGCGACATGTTTTGCTCTCTTTTATGGACAAGTGACAGGTCAAGTTCAATTCCAACACCCATTGCATCTGCAGTCTCAGATATGGCACATGATAGTCCTCCGCCACCCAAATCCTTCATGGCTTTGATGCATTTTTGATTTCTAGCTTCCAAAATTACTTCTATGACAAGTTTTTCAATAAACGGGTCTGGAATCTGTACTGCAGAACGATTCTCTGCTTCCAGTTTATCTGATGCAAATTGCGAGCCTCCAATTCCATCACGTCCTGTAGAACCGCCAATTAAAACCACATAGTCTCCCTTTTCTGCCCTGTTTCGGATTAGATTCTCTTTTTTGCCAAACCCAATTGCTGCAACATCAACTAGAGCATAATTTGTAAAACATTCATCAAATTCAATTTCGCCACCTATTGTTGGAATGCCAAGACAGTTACCATAGTCTGCAATTCCTCTTACTGCATTTTTGAACAGCCATCTTGCATGATTGTCTTTTTCAATATTTCCAAATCTTAGACCATCAAAAATAGCAATAGGTCTAGTTCCTGCTGATAAAATATCACGAATTACTCCACCAACGCCAGTAGCTGCTCCACCGTATGGCTCTACTGCAGACGGGTGATTGTGACTTTCTATATGGACAGTAACGACATAGCCATCCCCTACATCAAGTACTCCAGAGTCATATCCGGGACCTGATATGACTCGTTTTCCACCCTTTGGAAGAATTCGAAGATGTTTTTTTGAAGACTTGTAGGAACAGTGCTCTGACCATTCTGCTGCAACAATTTGAAATTCTAATGGGTTTGGTTTTCTGCCAATATTTTTTTCCAGATATTCAGACTCCTGGGGAGTCAGACTCATGCGGTTACACCCAAGGTATTGAGAAGTGATTCAAAGATTAATGATGCGGGTTTTGCATTTTTTGGATTTATGATTTGTTCTGCAGACCTTTCAGGGTGAGGCATCATGCCTACAACGTTTCCTTGCTTGTTACAAATGCCTGCTATTCCAAGTGATGCGCCGTTGACCTCTTCGGCATATGTAAATACAATTTGATTATTTTTCTTTAATGATTTTAGAGTCTGCTCATCAGCGTAATATCTTCCCTCACCATTTGCTATGGCAATTGGGATTCTCTGTTCTAGCTTGAATTTGTTTGTAAACGGAGTCTTGTTGTTTTTGACTATAATCTCAGTCCATTTGCACATGAAATTCAATGAGGTATTTTTGAGTAAAGCACCAGGTAAAAGGCCAGATTCAACTAGTATCTGAAAGCCGTTACATACACCAAGAACTGGCATTCCTTTTTCTGCCATTTTTTTTACGTCTTTTATTACAGGACTATGAGCCGCAATTACTCCGGCTCTGAGTCTATCACCATAAGAAAATCCACCAGGCAGCACTATGGCATCTATATTTTTTGGCAATGCATCAGTATGCCAGACTAGTTGTGACTGGAGATGAAAAACATCGGTTAAAACATGATGCATATCTCGATCGCAATTGCTACCAGGGAAGACTATTACTGCAACCTTCACGATATAACAGTACTTTTTAGAGATATTAAATTGAATCGCAATTATTTTTTAAAATCAATTTAGATTCATACGTTCTTGATATAGCATCATGATCGATTTGTATAGATAGCGATCAGGTATTTGCTAATTTTCAAGTAAATTGGTCCCACCGTTTTTAGTACAGCAATAATGATTCCAAAGTATGCTAAAGTTTGGAACTCCGCCTCCAGTTACTACAGGTCTGATTGTTGCAAACATCTTGATTTTTGCATATGGGATACTAAGTAATTCGCAAAATGCAATAATTTCCAATTACGGGTTTGTTCCAAATGGCCTATTCAAGTACGGTGATGTATCAGACAGCATTTTGAGACTTTTTACCTCGATGTTTATCCATGCAGGCATTGCACATATCGCGTTTAACCTGTTTGCACTGGCATACATGGGAGGATTTGCCGAAAGATCAATTGGAAAACCAAAATTTATTGCATTATACCTAATAGCAGGACTTGGTGGGGCGCTATTTCATGGAGTGATTGCGTCATTCATTCTAAATAACGGAGACTCGGTATTGATTGGAGCATCAGGTGCCATTTCGGGAATATTAGGAATTTCAGCAGCATTGGGAGACATTCGAGGTTACTATTGGCTTGCAATCCAAGTACTCTATGTGTTCATAGGATCTGTGACGTCGCTTTCCATAGCATTTGCTGCACACGTTGGAGGTTTTATCACAGGATTGGCATTAACCAGAGTTCTAGTTGAGATTGAACGTCGGAAAAGAAACCCATATAGAAATTTTTCAGTCTGATTTTAAAATTTTTCAATTCGATTTACCAATGGTAAGAAATTTCAAATGTGATTTAAAAAAATTACAAACAGATCAATTAATTCCAATTTTAGAACAAACAGGAGAATCGTTTTTATTCTAATATTCTGAGGGATAGCTATGGGTCTAGTTCGTGACATCATGGTTCGCGATGTTATAACTATCGAGCATGACAAGAATGCAAAAGATGTTGCATTGCTTTTTGCAGAAAAGGGAATAAGTTCCCTAGTGGTAGTAAAAGACGGCAAGCCAATCGGACTTGTTACTGAGCGAGACCTTGCACGCAAGATTTCAACTACAGACAGAAAAAGTTCTGATGTCCCCCTAGCAGAAATAATGTCGGCCAACTTTAGATGGGTTGAACCAATGACTGCAATTGAGGATGCAGTTCAAAAAATGCTAAACAAGAATGTTCGAAGATTATTGGTTCTAGAAAATGAAAAACTAGTAGGAATCATAACAGAGACAGACTTGGCAAAATATTTACGAAGTAAATTGCTCATAGAAGGAGCATTAGATGATGTTACTGCGCTTAGCAGAAAAGTAGTAAAAACTGACTAGCCCTTTAGAGTTTCAACAGATACCTTACTTACAAGAGGATTGTATATTCTAAATTCATTGCATACGTCAAGCACTGTTTTTTCTGCAGATTCCTTGTTTTTGGCATCAATTACAAATCGAAGCATCTTGGCAGAACGTACCTTTTTGATAGTTGTTTTTTTGTCCTTTAAAATCAAGTCATTAAGTATTGTATCTCCTTCAGGGTCGACAATCTCAGGCTTGTTTTCAATTATTACATTGACCTTAAAGGAAGGCATAAAATGCGTTTATCTGTAATCAATTTAAGCTTTGAGAAGGTTTTGGAAAAATGAAACCAGTTTTTGATCCAGTCCAGTATAAAATTACCACAAAAGCTAACTGGAATACAGTAGCTCCCGAGTATCATTACAATTGGGCCAATGATAAAGTGGGACCATTCAAGTCAACAACAGAACTTGTCAAAGTTGCAGATATCCAACCAGACGACAAGGTGTTGGATGTAGCATGTGGGACAGGCGTTGTTTCAAAAGAGGTATCACAACTTCTTGGAAGAAAAGGCATCTTGATAGGAATTGACTTGTCAAGAACTGCACTAGACATAGCAAAAAGATCAATTGCATTTCCAAATGCAAATTTTATCGAGATGGATGCAGAAAATATTGGTTTTAATTTCAAGTTTGACAAAATAACATGTCAATATGGGATCATGTTTTTCCCACATGTAGACAAAGTCCTAAGATCAATTCATAAAATTTTAAACCCAAACGGAAAGCTAGTCGTGGCAGTACATGGACTTGCAGATGATGTGCCATACTTTAGCATAATAATGAAACCGATTTTGAAATACATCCCAGACATACGGGCAGAAGGAACACCAACTGTTCACAGATTTGGCAATCCAGTAGAATTAAAGTCAGAGATATCAAAGGCTGGATTTTTAGATATTACAATTACAAAGCACGAGTTTGTATACGAACCTGGAACCTTTGAAGAATACTGGGAAGACTATATGAGAACAACGGCAAATTCCATTAGAGGAAAAATAGAAGGCCATGGTAAAGACACAATGAGTAACATAAAACAAGAGGCTAGGAAAAATGCGTTAGAATATGAGAGCAACGGCAAATTATCATTGCCTTGGACCATATTGATTGCTTCAGGGTTTAACTAGAAATTATTATATCATTTAATTTTTTTAGCATAAGATGTAAAATCAGAGTCATACCAGATTGTTTGTGCCTCTTTTGCTTTTTCTGTAAATATGTTAAATGCAATATGGACAAGATTTTTTTCCTTTAATGCACCATGCCAGTGCAAGGTATCTTTTGGGATATACGCAACATCTCCTTCTTCAAGTGATGTTTGAGATAGTTTCTTTATCTTGGTGGTATCTTTTTTTATGTCAGATTTTTTGTAAATCACAAGTGTTCCTTTTCCCTTTGTTACAACTAGAATTTGTCCGCCCTGATGATAGTGAACTTTGGTTCTTGCACCATCGTTGAAGTTTGCAAGATAAACCTTCTCTCCCTTGATGTTGATTTTATCAGATATGTCATTTAGCCATGCATCGCCTACGAAATACCTTTTTTTGCTTTTTACAAGAGACTTGTCAGATTTTAATTCTGAGAGATTTAGCTTTTGTTTCACGATATAACCTCTGTCTAGTCGCCTTCAGGAAACTGATAAGTTGAAGGAAATGCTGGCGGCACAGTCCCAGATATTATGACAATTTCATCATGTGCAGATAATGCAATTTTATCAAATGTATTTTTTACCTCGTTACCATTTACAAATACTTTGAGATTAGCGTCACCGTTGGTTAATTTTTCAAATGTTGAAGATATTCCAGGAGTACTGTCCCACACTTGGATGAATTGACCCAAAGTAAAGACACGTGTTGCTGGAGATTCGATATGTATTATCCCATCATCAGTATGAGTATGTAGCCAGAAAAGGCACTCATTTTGTTTTATTCCAATTCCTGCTGGAATTGTTACAAATTTGTTATCAACAATCATGTCAAGGTGAGCATGAATATGAAACGTAAATGCTTCAGTAGGGTCACAGTTTACACCATCAACTGAGGTGACAGATGTAGTTGAATTATCTGAAAAATATACAGCCAATACAATTACAACGGCAATGGCAGCTGCAATCCCAGTTACCTTTAATCTAGAATTGGAGGATTTTGTCTTTACATTTTTGGGCTTGTCTTTGTGAGACTCTAGTTTATGCTGATTTAATTTATTAGAATTTTCAAATGCCTTTCCACAAATATTACATTTTTTTTCTGTGTCGGCCATTACAATTCCGGATGGATTACAGTATAAATTTTGTTTGGTCTTGTTTCATGATCTTCAGTTAAGCACATTTTGATCGTTGTCAAATGTGACAACATTTTAAACCACCTTCCAAAACCTTTACCTCATGCCAACGTAGCTCAGCCTGGCTAGAGCATCTGACTTGTAATCAGAAGGTCGAGGGTCCAAATCCCTTCGTTGGCTTAATTTCTTAAATCCTCTACTCGAAATCTTTGAGATCAATGTAATTACATATACCATATAGAAACAATATGGAGTACGTTTATGTTAACAAGCTATCAAAATTACACATATGACATTATTGAATACTCTACGCAAGTATTGTATCTTGAAAAAGGTTAGACAAAAATCAAAAGATGAAGAATCATCAAATAAGAAAGAATAGATTCGAATACCTTTTCTAAATAGTAGACAATTTAGTAGTATATGTAGGAATTTGACAAAAAACTTCGTCGGCTTATAAATTCCAAATTAGTCGTTTTTTGAATTATGCTGTAATATGATTTGATCCCATAGAGGACTCTACTCTTTCTAAAATAAATCTCAAAAATTCAGAAAGTGGTTTTTTTAGCCAGTGTTTTCTGTTCCACTCTAATACCAGATCATGATAGAATTTCCATTCATATTCGTCGACTTTTAGGTGAGGTACCATCATTTTTTCAAATTCTGTTGTATCCCAATCAACAGGACACATTTTATCATCCATCTGTGTCAATCTTCCATTACTCATCTGAAACGGATATGATTTGCACACCCCTGGTTTGAAATCATTTACTGTACAGCGAAAAACGTCTCCAGATTCTAAAAGAAATGTGCATGCAGAATTTTTTTGTTTTAATGCAAGATCAACTAGCCCTTCTTTTACCTTTATACCTAGATCAAAGTCCTTTGCTCCATAAAGCTCAAGAAAACTTGAAGGCTCTACTGCCAAGCCCTTTGAAAGTCTGTAAACATCATGAGCGTTGACAAATATAGTATATTCTTTGCAGCAGTTAGTATGGCATGAAATACATGGAAAGTCTTTGGTTCTCTGAGGATTAGAATCAGTCAAGTTTTACTTTTATTTCAAGCAGGCTTTATGTCTTTGAATCATACCACTAACAGAAATATAAAATTGGAATTTTACAAGACAAAAAGTTAAGTAACGTAATTAAACTGAAAAAAGTGTGGAAAAGGGATTTGTTTTAATCAACTGCGAATTAGGAGCAGAAGATTACATAATTGAAGAACTCAAACTCATACCACAAGTAAAAAACGCTCATGTCACATTTGGAGCCTATGACGTTGTTGCCGAAGTACAAGCCCAAAACTCTCAAGAGTTTGATCAGACAGTATCTCAAAAGATTCGAACTTTATCACAAGTGATGAGTACCATGACGCTAAAGGCTACAACCCCTGAAGCATAAGTTCACTCAAACATAGCTTGTTCAATGTAATACTCCACAAATTCAAGTGTATTTTTGATTGGAGTACCTATAATGTCAGATGCGTTTATGATGTCAGTTGATGCAATTGATCGGAGAATATTGGAGATATTGATGGATAATGCAAGAATGCCATCCCGACAAATTGCAAAGAGGCTTAGAGAAGAGGGTCATGATATTCAGGACCGAGCAGTCTCATATAGAATTGAGCGTCTGGAGAAAAGAAGAATCATTCAAGGATACGAGACAGTACTTCGTCGATTACTAGTTGAGGATTTTGAGGCACTATACCTTAGATTTAGGACTGTAAAATCAAGTGAATTCATTTCAGCGCAGATTTGCAGTTTCATAGCTGATTTGCCAAACTGTTTGATGACTGTAACAGTCTCTGGAAAATGGAATTTGCTTGTATTGACTGCAAAAGACGAATTGGGTAAAAAGTCTGGAAAGCAGATTATTGAGAGATTTCATGAATATATTGAGGACTATAGAACTGCCAATTTGAAATTTGAATCCATTAATGCGCTTAACATGCAGTCAGTAATGATCTAGTATTTTTGATTCTAGGTTTTTTTGTTAACAGTCAAGTCAAAGTCTTTTTTGAGTAATGACTTTTCTTGACTCGCTGCAAACACTTCAACTGAAATTTTAAAAGACATTTTGCTAACTGGAATGTTTTTTGGAGTTATTATAATCTCCTGTTCGCCAGTATTGCGATTTGGAAAATCTAGTGCTGGTAGATTGAGCACTGGAGCACTAACTGTGAGATATTGACTAGTTTGATCATCAGTCTTTATTTTTAATACGAGATTTTCAAATGTTTCATTAAAATTTTTTACATTGACCTTAATCGTGGTTGTTTTATCAGAGTTTATTTTTGATTTGGATAATTCTATTTTCTCAAATGCCAGTCTCTTTTTTCCAAATAGTCCCAAAATATATCGGCCTAATTTTTAAAACATGCACTGCCAAATAAAGGAGTTTCCCATCTTATCACGGGCCAGTGATTTCAATTATTTTTGAGGCAGAGATCTGTTTTTGAGTATTTTCTTCAGTGTATGATGCAGTGATATTATACTGTCCGGGATTGACTTGAGTTCCGTTTGCATCCAGTTGATTCCATGTCCAGTGGACTGAATTCCCAGGAATCAGTGCAATTAACATCATTTTCAAAACTCCGGTTGGAGCATAATGCGTTCCATCGGAACCATCTATCGAATATCCCCAACCAATTGGGAATAGTCTGGTGTTGCCGTTATTAGTTATGTTGATACCGATTGTTTCACCGATTTTGTATTGATCCTTGTCAGTCAAGACCACTAAACTTTGTGAATTATCCAATGGTGGTGCCACTGTAATATTCAACTGGAATAGAATTGAGGGAATTTCACATGCTGGAACTGATGAGCGACATGATGGATCCCCTGTAGCAGCAAGTGTTGCCTGACCCGCATTATGAGCATCATAAACTCCTTGGGCACCTCGAACGACCATTATATTCACCACTCGGCTAACTACAGTTTGATTATCGATAGTAACATTCCAGTTATACATTTCACCAAGTTTTAAGAGAAAACTATCGCCTTTTTGTAGAGTGAGTGATTTGCCATTATCTGCAAGTGTGATTACTTTTTGTGATGGAGTTCCTCCAGAGTTTTGTACACTGCCAATAATCGATTTTGCCCAACCCCATGAAACCAAAGTAATAGCAGTAGCTGGCTTTACACATGCAGGAGAGCCATCGGTTGCCTTGATGATCAATTGAAGACCGTCATTGCACTTGATATTTTCTGGTAAAGTTCCAGATTTGAACTGCTTTAACGGGGAACTAGAAGACAAATTGACAGCTGAGACAGCATCTACACCATATACAGATATCATATTAGAAAGTAGCATTCCCACCACAAGTCCTATAACAGATAAAACCATAACAGAATTTTTTGGATATTTTTGATTTCTGAACATTTCTTGTCTGACAGGTTTTAGTTTGTGAAGATTATAACTTTTGATTAAATTTCAATTTAACTTAATTATTTAATAATTTGAAAATAAACAAAAAAGAAAGAGAAGGTTTAGGGTTTTATGTCGCCTGAATTTCCGCCGTCTGCAATATTGTAGTTACACCATTGATTGACAGATGTGCTTGATTGCAAATCTTCGTCTAATGTGTATTTCCATCCCCAATGTGTTTCAGCAAAGTCAGCAAAGTTATTTGTACTGGTAAAGTATGCAGATGTCCAAGAATATATATTTGGAGGTCCTTGTGCTGAAGTTTTTAGAAGAACATCGCTCATGGTTCCATTATAATTGAATGGACCAATATTTCCTCTAGTTGGATTTGTACCAGGCGTAAATGTTCCTGTGAATGTAGCTACGTAACCGCCAGTTATATCTCCAAATGAGGATTCAGTTTGTGTAAAATTACCCGAAGGAGTCAATCCACCAGTAGGGGACACAAATATGCCGTCATATTTTTTCAAGGCATAAAATGAACCATCTGAAAGCTGCCATACTTGAAGATGTTCTTTGAAATGATCAAGAGCCCAATATCCACCGCCTATTGCAGAATCTTCATCATTTTTTACAACATAGGTAACATCCAAGATTTTTGTATTGCCTTTACCAGAAGGTCCTACCAAAAAGCTTTGACTTGGACAGGTGTTGTGATTTCCAAAATGATCATCATGATCATTTTGTGATGGATGTGGCTTTTCATCTCTATCAGAGAGTGCGTTTACAGTGTAGCTTGTTCCTGCAAGTCCATTTGAGGTCATCAAAGACAGTACTAGAATACATGC